>NZ_JAVVLT010000005.1:0-20998 GCF_036224885.1 Marinobacter sp. OP 3.4 | reverse complement strand
AATAAACTGGCTGCTTAAATGCGGTCATTTGGACAACTGGGTTGAAAATCGCCGCTGGTCCTCATCGCTGACTTCAGCGCCGAAGATGTCATTAAGCTTCTCGATGATTTCGGACAGGCGTTGCTTCTCAGGATCGTGGGGCTTTCCAGTACCCACGCCGGTAATCGGGTCCAGTCCGTCCGGGTCGTTCTCACCTTCTAACCGGAGCTCATGCTCTTTGCGCTTGGTGATCCGGTAATGGCTCAACTCCAACTCTGAAATATCGATTTCGTCCTCATCGAGGATTTCCTGACGCAGCAACGGCAGCAAGTGTTTGGCAAAGACGCACAGCTGCTCCAGTTCTGGATCCTCAAAGAACACGATCTGGGACAGAAATTCGTAGGCTCGAACAAAGCTACCAAGGTTCTTCTTGAACAGGTCCAGCTGATCCAGGCCCTCCCCGATTTCTTTCAGCGTTGCGTCGGCCTGTTTAAGGCCAATAGTGTTGCCATCGGCTTCTGCCTGTTTTCGGGCAGCCCGTGCTTCGGCTCGCTCGTCTCGAAGCAGCTTGTATCGCTTGTTGAACCGCTCCCTCGCAGGTTGGCAGTAGTAGCTGAGCTTGGAGGCTTCCGCTTTCGGGTCGAAGAAGGCCCGGGCAAAAGCCTCCGCCTCGTCCCAGTGGTACACCTGCTCGGCATCCAACGCTTCCTGAATGTCATAGACCACCTGGGTGTCTGAAACCCCAGTAAGCTCCGCCTTGTTGTAGTAAGGCAGGAACGAATCGAGGATATCCTGGGCATCGTTGATGAAGTCCAAGATGAAGGTCTCCTTGCCAGGAAACAGCCGATTCAGGCGCGAGAGCGTCTGTACGCACTCCACACCCTTGAGTTTCTTGTCGACGTACATGGCGCAGAGCTTCGGCTGGTCGAAGCCAGTCTGATACTTGTTGGCGACCAGCATCACGTTGTATTCGTCGGTGTCGAACGCCCTGGCGTGATCCCGGCCATTCAGGCTCGGGTTCAAAAGACCGCTGGTTTCGGTGACTTCTTCCGGGATCACGTTATCGGGTGGCAGGCTTCCTGAAAAGGCAACCAAGGGGTGAACGTCCTGGTAGCCCTGATCTTTGATGTACTGTTGCATCGCCAGCTGGTACCGGACGGCTTCCTGTCGACTGCTGGTGACCACCATGGCCTTTGCCTGGCCATCCAGCAGGTGCCGGACGTTCTCCCGGAAGTGCTCGACGATCACTTCAACCTTCTGGCTGATGTTGTAGGGGTGCAGGCGCACCCACTTGGCCAGCGTGGTCCTGGCCTTCTTGGAATCTACCTCATGGTCATCCGCATCCGAATGGGCAAGCTTCCACGCTACGGCATACGTGGTATAGCGCCGGAGCACATCGAGAATGAACCCTTCCTCGATCGCCTGGCGCATGGAGTACACATGGAATGGCTCTGGCTTGTTGGACTCGCTCCGGGGCTGAGAGGGATCTGGTTCACGACCGAAAAGCTCGATGGTCTTAGCCTTGGGAGTCGCCGTAAAGGCATAGTAGCTGATCTGTTGACTCGGTTTACGGGCGGAAACGGCGGCTTCCAGCAACTCTTCCGCACTGATTTCCTCCCCTTCGGGCAGTTCGCCACCCAGGATGGCCTTCAGTTTGGTGGCCGACGAGCCGGTTTGTGACGAGTGTGCCTCGTCGGCAATCACGGCGTATCTTCCAGACGAAAGCTTGGGGTACTTTTCCAGCGCATCGAATAATGCCGGGAAGGTCTGGATCGTCACTATGATGATTCGGGTTTGCTCGGCCAGCGCTTCGGCCAGCTGCTCAGATTTACTCTGGTTGCCCAAATCTCGATTGATGGGGCGCACGACGCCCTGGGCGTGTTCAAACTGGTAGATTGTGTCTTGAAGCTGGCTATCCAGCACCGTCCTATCGGTCACGACGATGACCGAGCTGAACAGCTTGTTGCCCTCGTTATCGTAGAGCTGGGCCAGTTGATGGGCTGACCAAGCGATGGAGTTGGATTTGCCGGAGCCCGCACTGTGTTGGATCAGATAGCGCCTCCCTGCGCCTTCATCCCGCGTTGCCTGAATCAGCTGGTTGACCACATCCCACTGGTGGTACCGGGGGAAGATTAGCGTTTCCTTGGTCTTCCGGTTTCCGTGGAAATCTTCTTCGGTTTTCTTGTCAAGGTGCAGGAACCGACTGATGACCTTGAGCCAGGCGTCTTCCTGGAACAACTGCTCCCACAGGTAAGCCGTGGCATAGCTGCCTTCATCCTCAGCCCGAGGATTCCCGGCCCCACCGTCTGCGGTGCCCCGATTAAACGGAAGGAAAAAAGTGTTCTTACCGTTCAGTCTGGTGGTCATGGCGGCTTCGTCCTGGCTGACCGCGAAATGCACCAGCGCCCCCCGCTTGAAGGTCAGCAGCGGTTCGGGCTTTCGTGTCACCGGGTCTTTAACCGGGCGATCCTTTTTGTACTGTCGCTTAGCGTGCTCGACGGTCTGCTTGAATTCGCTTTTGAGCTCCAGCGTCGCGGTAGGAATCCCGTTCACGAAAAGCACCAGATCCAGCCGTGGATTGTATTCACCCGTGCGAGCATGGGGTGAATAGGAGACTTCCTCCACCACTCGTAACCGGTTGGCGTTGTATCGACGCGCTGTATCCGGGTTCATACCGTGGTCTGGCTTGAAGCTGCATAGGTCGACTTTTACGCCTGGTACTTTGAAACCATGGCGGAGCACATCGAGGGTGCCCTTTTTTTCCAGCTCCCGAACAGTTTTCTGAATGAGCACCTTTTCCGGGTTCTGAGGATTGCCTTTACAGAACTTTTCCCAACGATCCGGCCACGCTTCCTGGAAGTAACCGATCAGGTCTTCCGGATACAGGGCGTGCGTCTTGTCGTACTCAGACGCATTGCCGACCAGCCAGCGCTGATCACTCAGGGCAGCAATGATGTCGTTCTGGAACGCTCTCTCTCGGCTGTCAGCCATGACCTACTGCTCCATTGGTTCGTTAACTCGACACTGCGGGGTAATCAATTCGGTCATGCCGTAGCCTCCATGCCTGCCTTGCGCACCTCTTCACCAAAGGCACTTTCGTCGGTCGGGGGTTGCCAGTTGCGGACATCAATCTTGCCGGTAACAGCAGCTGAAATCAGAGCTGACCGACGCTCTTTCAAAAGCGCAATTTTTTCACTCGTTGTTTCCGACAAACCGTTAAACTTGCTAATGAGCTTATTGAGTGTTCTGACAATGAGCTCTTGTTCTTTTACCGACGGCAATGCAATTGGCGCCTCATTGACATTGCTGAGACTTAACCCCTCTTTTAGTCCGTACTGAACAACGTCGAAATAGCTACGTCCCGGCAGTGAACTCAAACAAAGCGCCAAGTAACGTGAGTCGATCTGAGAAACATCGGTTCTAATGAGACTCAGATGCTGATTGATGAAAGTTGTCCGTTGTAGGTCTTCAACAACTGCCACACGTCCAGTATTTGCTCCTGTAATGCACACAACAACATCACCACTTTTAAGCTCGGTTCTCATTCCCTCCGCTCCTAAGGGAGGTTTAACCCTCTTCGCTGTGTCTAACTTTAATCCCAGATTGCCATCAAGGTCTCCGCTCTGCAGAAATACATCACCTGAAACCTCAGTGATAAAGTCAGACCAGCCGCGCGGACCGGACGTAATGAAGGTTGCAACATGCTTTACCCGAACGGCTTCCCAATGCGCCGGCACCTCACCAAGCCACTCCACCCCAGAGTCCTTCATGGGCACATCCGGATCAAGCCCCTTGGTCACCGCATGGGAAATAACCGCCTGGCGTTTTTCCTGAAGCAGTTCAATCAGCTTTTCCTGTTCGCGGATCAGGGCATCGATTTTGGCGGTTTCGTGGTCTAGGAAGCGGGCGATTTGGACTTGTTCGGACAGACCAGGGAAACAGAACCTCTCTTGAAGGTACGCTTCTGAATCAAGATTCTGGATCCCTGTTGTTTGTTTGATGGCTGGATAATTTACTCGACCCTGATACAGAGAATCGAAGCAGTAACATAAAAAATTACTGTTGAACTGTTCGAGCGGTCTCATCCGAGCGACGAAGTTGGAAGTCACCGACTTAAATTCGTGAGTAAATAGAACAACGCAGCCAACCAAAGTTTTCTCGCCACCACCAGACTTCTCAATCAACAAGTCCCCTTTTTGTAGGGCCCGGGAGCTATATTCATTGGCCGTGACACTCCGATAAGTAAGCTTGTCCAATCCGACACGCAGGCTATTTCTTTGGAAATCGGCAACCCTGATCACAGCAACATCGTTTTCGCCATCTGGCTCATTACCCCAGATTCCATTCGTGCAGCCATCAACCGCGCGTTTGAGTGAAAAAAGCTCCCAGTTTGTTGGGACTTGCCCGAGCCAATCTACACTCGAGTCTTTGTATTCCGGGTAGCTTGGAAAGCTCATGCAGACAACTCCTCGATCATCTGCTTGATTCGGTCAGTACATTGCTTCAAGTCAGCATCAATCTCTTCCAATGGCCGGGGCGGCGTAAACTCATAGAAGTGACGGTTAAACGGAATCTCGAAACCAACGATGCCCAGTTCATCGTCCTTCTCATCTCGCTTGGCCTCATCAATCCAGGCGTCAGGCACGTGGGGTTTCACTTCACGCTCAAAGTAGTCGTACACGGACTCTGTGAGGGGCACGTTCTCATAGTCCCGCAGACCGGTGTCAGCCTCCGGATTGCCCTTGCTGTCCGTGCAGATATCCGCTTCTGGGTCGCGTTCACTCAGGGCATTGAGCAGTGCTTTCAGTTGCGGTGCACTCAGGTAGACCTGATGGACAGTGAGCGACGCCTTCAGAGTCTTCTGGAACTGCTTGCGATTTCGGTAAACCGTTTCGGCATCTATGGCACGGCAAGCAGCGAGGATCTTGGTCTGGTCTTCCTGATCCATTTTCTGGATGGCTTTTTCATCCGCAATCCGTTCAAGGCGCTCTTCCGAAGTCTGGAAGTTCAACTTCAGCGGACGCTCAACCGTTATACGACGAAAACCAAAGGCATCGCTGGAGAAGATCTTGCTCTTCTTGGTTTCCTGGAAGTCCCCGTACATGCGCACGATCTCGTCTTGGTCGGACTCGCTGACAAACTGGCGCTTGCTACCGAGGGACTTACGCATCTTGGTTGCCCGGTCAGTAGCATCGATCAGCTGGACCTTGCCTTTTCGTTCAGCCGGCTTGTTGTTGGAAAGCACCCACACATAGGTGGAGATGCCGGTGTTGTAGAACATGTCCGTGGGCAGGGCCACGATGGCTTCGACCATGTCGTTCTGCAACAGATAGCGCCGGATTTCGGATTCGCCACTGCCAGCACCACCAGTAAACAGCGGGCTACCATTGAGAATGATGCCGATCCGGGAACCGCCTTCACGGGCATCTCGCATTTTGCTGACCAAATGCATCAAGAACAGAAGCGAGCCATCTGACACTCGAGGTAGCCCTGGACCGAAACGACCATCAAAACCGCGATGCTTGTGCTCTTCAGTGACCTGCTTCTGAACTTTTTTCCATTCCACGCCAAACGGCGGGTTACTGAGCATTAGGTCAAACTTATTAGCAGCCAGTTGATCATCCGACAGCGTGTTGCCTAGCTTGATGTTGCTGACTTCCTGCCCTTTGATCAGCATGTCGGCCTTACAGATAGCGTAGGACTCCGGGTTCAATTCTTGGCCGTGAAGCGAAACGGTGACACTCTCGCTGATCTGTTGAATGTACTCGTCGCCTTCGGACAAGAATCCGCCCGTTCCAGCTGTAGGGTCGTAGATGGTTACAATGCTATTAGGGGTTAGACGGCCCTCCTGTCCGGTCAGAACAAGGGAGGTGGTCAAGTGCACGATGTCTCGGGGTGTAAAGTGTTCCCCGGCGGTTTCGTTAGAGCTCTCCGCGAATTTCCGGATTAACTCCTCAAAGATGATCCCCATACCGAAATTGCTGATGGTTGCCGGACTCAGATCAATGCTGGCAAACCGCTGAACCACTTGATAGAGCATGTTGTTGGCGCTGAGCTGCTGAACGAAGTCCTCAAAATGGAAGTGTTCGAAGATCTCCCGGGCATCCTGGCTGAATGACTGGACATAGCTCATCAGGTCATCGGCAGTCTGGCTGTCAGATAAGGTGGCCAGACTCAAGGGTGAGGCATTAAAGAACTGTCGATCGGCGGCCCGGAGCAAGAGCTTCTCGCGCACTGCATCTGGTTTGGTCTGATGTTCTTGGGCTGCTGACAGCACCTGGGCTTTCGTTGGCTCCAGTACGCACTCCAGGCGGCGCAGCAGGGTAAACGGCAGAATCACGCGCCCATACTGGCTCTGCTTGAAATCACCGCGCAGGAGGTCAGCAACGGACCAGATAAAGGCGGCGGTTTGGGAATGGTTGGTTTTGTCGTCAGTCATCCGTGGAGCTCCAATACAACGTTTTGTCGGACTGCGTCTATCTCAGGCAGCCAATCCCATTCTTTTTAGCGATGCGTTCAGCGTCGTTCGAGTCACCCCAAAGTGAGCCGCAACTTCAGTTTTCGTGATTTGAGGGTCGGAGAGCATGGCCGCGGCTTTACGGACGTCGGAATCAGACATGGAGGGTTTCCGGCCACCTTTTCGTCCTCTCGCCCTGGCTGCCTGAAGACCAGCCTTTGTGCGCTCTCTAATTAGATCATGCTCGAACTCAGCCAATGCGCCGAAGATATGGAATACCAGGCGTCCGCCTGAGCTGGTTGTGTCGATTGCCTCGGTAAGTGACTTGAAGCCAACTTCACGATCATTCAGATCCTGGACAATCTCAACTAAGTCTTTGAGTGAGCGTGCCAGTCGATCCAGCTTCCAAACGACGAGAACATCCCCTTTTCGGAGGGTACGAAGGCACTGCGACAGCTCAGGTCGCTCGCGAAGTTTGCCGGTAAACTTTTCCTGGAAGATCTGCTCGCACCCAGCTTTTTCCAAAGCGTCCACCTGAAACTCAGGATTCTGATCCTGGATACTGACGCGCGCATAGCCTATGATCATTAAACGCACCTTTTCTAATCATAGTTTTTTGTACGTGATTATTGGACATAAAACAATAGGAAATTGCGGGTTTTTCGGGGAGCTGTCCTAACGTCCCAAAAACGACCGTTTTCTGATGAAAGCGGTCCTTTATCAGATAGCGATTTACCGGATCCGCTACTGGGAAAACGAATCACGCTGAGTCGCAAAGCGGACATTCAAGCAGGACGACCAATCGGGATAGGAAGGCACCTCTGGCGCCCCTCCTCCTACGGCGGGGGTTGTCGCCTGGTTGCTCCGGAGGCTGCGGCAGCTGCTTTCCGGAGGCCATCCCGCCTCACGGCACGGACTTTCGACCTCTGTCTCTGTTCTGGTCTTCGGGGCGGGATTTCGGCCTGCTTCGAATTATTTGAGCCTCGTTTTAGCTTTGTTGAATAGATGGGCCCATTGCTCCCTCTCGCGCACCGATAAATCATCGTATGTTTTCGCACGGCACCATTTGACGAAGGCTTTCGCGAGTTTGTTCTTGGACAAATTTGGCTTGTGCGATTTTATGATGCTGGCAACGGATTTCGATGCGGACGTGTCGTTTGAGAAAAGATCTATCCCAAGCTCCTCTTTCGCGACCGTCTGAAGGGTTTCCCTAAGCAAGTCTTCGGTTTCTGGATTGACAACCTCACCATCCAGAAAGTCGAGCGTTCGCAGGACTCCCTTGTGACCTAGACTGTGCACCAAACTGTCCTTGCTTGCAGCATTGTCTCCTGCTTGATCAGAATCCAGTAGAGCAACGACTTTCAGGTTTTGCGCGTGGAGTATGGTTGCAAAGTACACGATCTTACTTGCAGACCCTGCAGGGATAATAGATACGTTTGAGCCAAGCGCTGTCTGCCCGGCTTCCTCGAAAAGGTCTGCTACTGCGGATATGTACCAGTAGTCAGTTAAGCCTTCAACAACGAAGTTTCGGGTTTGAGAAAAGAGGCTTTGGGCAAGATCGTACCCCAATGCTTCTTGAAGTGGTAAAAGGCCGGCAGGGTCGCTGGACATAATACTCGTATGCAACTTGGTTCCAACCTTTCGATTCAGAAGCTCGACTACTCGGACCCTGTCCAGCTCGTCCGGACCAACTAGGAATGGTGAGTGGGTCGTGTAGATCGTTTGATTGGCCTCTGCTAGGCGAGAGAGGGTGTCCCTGAACTCACGCTGTTTCAACCCGTGTAAATGCAATCCAGGCTCATCAAGCAGCAGAATTGCATTTTCGTGTTGGTCCTCTGCTTCGGCAAAGAACACCACGAAAAATGATACTAACCACTGGAAGCCTTCTGATCTTTGGTCGAGCTCGACCTCGACCCCCTCATCGTCAACAACTACGACCTTAAAATACTGTCCATCCGGTATGATTCGCAGCGTGTTGGCTTCCCCGCGTTCCAGGTTTGGCTTCCACGCATCTCGTATTTGTTCGGTAAGCATGATGCTTGCTGAATTAAGTTCATACTGGCGGGCATCCAGTTCATCTCGAATGTCTTCAACTTCGACATTAGTGTCTCGCCCGTCCTGGCCACTTTTGCCCATTTCCGAGAGCCGCTGGGGGTTCAGCCCCAACAGCTTCATCAAACAAATGTTGCCGTAGTCATATTCATCATCATAATCCTCGCTGGCGATACGCCTAGCTAACCGCCCGAGGTGGATGACGGGTTTTACTCGAAAATAATTATTGAATAGGACGAACAGTGGGATTCGCTTTTGGAGTGTTCTGACAGCCTCGTCTCGCTGAATTGAAATTGAAACCTTCTGCTGTAGCGCACTTAGCCTCGCATTCTCTTTTTCGTCATCTTCGTCAACATCCGCGATGTGCTTTTCAAGCCAGTCATAAATCTTGGTAGCCGTTTCTGAGAAGATCTGTGATGTGGGGGAAATGGTGGACGTGATCTCCTCTAGCTGGGCGCTAGGCAACGTGCCTTCGCCCGCCATTTGCTTGTCTAAATGCTTTCCTAGGCGAGCAAGATCTGCTTTGATATCACCATACGTCGGCCGTTCGGGAGCCCCAACGAGACCATGTGTGGAACTGTCATCAAGGTAACGAGTGAATCGGTATTGAAGCTTTGCGCTGCGAATAGATTCGGGTAGATCATTCAGATCCGCTTCGTCAAGATCAAAAAGAACCGTAGCGACGGGGACCTCGTCCGATGAAACCTTCCCAGAAGTGATGTCTCGAAGAAGACGTCGCGGGTAATCACGTAGGTAATTTAACGGTTTTACGCCAACAGGACGGTTAATTTGTTGGAGCGCCTGTAGCACGGCTGATTTTCCGGCCTCATTGGGGCCGACGAAAATACTTTTGTCCCTTTCTAGATCAAACTCCCCCGTATCAATGATGCTTCGATAATTTTGTACTCTTGCTCTACTCAGGCGCATCTCAAAATCCTTATCGGTTGCTTTTTGTACTTTTGGTGAACCCTGTTGATCTCCAAAAAGCTCTCTGGTCTGTTGCTTTTGGTTACATCGAAACCTATCAGACTCCCATTTAACAGGCCAGGCTATGTTTAGTTGTCAGGGTCTCAAAGGTTTTGACTCGCATCACGGAAGGGGGCTGCTGGCTTGCGCCGCGGTAACCACCGAAGCTTCGCCTGCTCGCGCTGTTGACACCCTTAAGACGATCACGGCTAGCCAGGCAATTTTCCCCACCTGACAAAAATAAGGATAAAGTGCTTCCACGAATGGGTTTCGAACCGTCCACCAGCATTCGGCTCTGTTATTCTGGTTCACGAAGTCATCGAAACTCGGAGTAAAGCGATATGGCAGAAATTATTTTTGGCGGGCTGCTGGGCAGCCATCGTGTGATGGTTGTCGACGGGGTGACTATGCACATTCCCGAGGTTCAGGTGCAGTACTTTTTGAGTGGTGAACCTGGTAGCCCCAACGATCCGTTGAGCAAAATGCCTGATGGCAAGCTTTGCGGCACATTGGTTCCCAAGGGATCCGTGAAATTTACTCTGACGGACGAGGAACTGAGTGCGGCGAGAGAGGACTACAATCGGCGCAACCAACAGTAACCAAACCCAGTACCAACTGAGCCGGGCTAGATGCCCGGTTCGGCCTAGTTTCAGCCAAGCGACTCAACCGGGGCCGTCGTTAATAGGGTCGCAAAGCGGACATTCAGGCGGATAGACCACTACACCGGGGGAAGTCCAAAGCCTTCTCAGAAATGTCCGCAGTAACGGGGTAGAACCCCTATAAGCCAAAATGCACTCGGCTCACACCAGATCAATACTGAAACTTGGAAGTTGGGTTGGCCGGGTTCTAACCAATTTATTGCTTCTCTCCATGGTCTTTCATGAAATCTCCTGAAACACCTTCTCCGTCAAACCAAGCATCCCAATCTTCTGGATCAGTAACGGGGTCCGTGGGTCGCTCGAATTTCTTCACTGACCCTTTCAGTCTCTCCAAGGGCTCCGACTCGTGGGGAAGCGGCCCTGCCAACTCGTACGCGTGGGCTCCGAAGGCATCTAGGTCTTTAAGTAGCTCCTGCTCTGTTGGTCGTTTCTTCTGCATGAGAACCTCTCGCTTCAAGATCATCTTCTAGTGTACCAAACTGGTAAATCCATGGGTCCAGCAACAACGACAGGCTCAAGACGCGATCACCGGACGGTTATGTTACCAGCCCACTAAAACCGATTCTCCGGGTGGCCAGAGGGTACGCTTGACGCCCGGTAGAGCATTTGGTTTACTTACCTGGTCAGAGAACGTTGCACGCTGGCCGTGCGTGCGGACAATCTGACAACTAAATCTAACATGCCTAAACCTGATCCGACGTTCTGCCTCGCGTCTAACGGCCCTACAAGCGAAGCTACCCAACGTTGATCACTAAGGATTAGTCATGCCTAAAGAAAACTTTCTCCGCCCTTACGCTGACCAGCTGGTTAACTTTCTCCATCCTTACGCTTACCAGCCGGATAATGACAATAAAGTTACCCACGATACGGCCTACCACCTACTTCATGCCGCCATCGGTACGATTTCACCGCAAGACGCCGCGCATATCGAACCCCCTATCCAGGAGCTCCGCGAGAATCCTGGTTCAAGCCGGGATTACAGCCTCATCGCCGCCGCCGAACGGGCGGAGAAGCGCCTTAACGTAGGCCCAGTCGAGGCACACGCGATCGCCGAAGAGGTCACTCAGTTGGTCCGGGCGGCTGGCATTGGTGTGAATCAAGTTCAAGTCCTGTTGGACCCCGAGTTCGACGGGGATAAAAAAAAGAAAATCTTCAAGAGTCTTTGCAAAAACCTTCAGCTCAACCTTAAACGTGATGACCCTGATAAACGTGTTGTGAAGAAAGAACCCGCAACAGCCACACTTGCGATTGCATCGAAACTGATTCCCAGCCCGGAAACTTCGTGGGAGAGCAGGTTTGGTCTCGCGGCAGAATTCCCCTCGCGCGGGCAGAGCGAGCTCATTGAGGTTGTCACCACTGTAAGCGGCCGGTAATCCCATCTTGAGCCAGGCGCTGCCAACGTCAGGATAGTGTCCACTTATTTTCTAGTGGACACTTAACATGAACGAATTAAGCGTAACCAAGCCCTACCAACGCCGTCGCCGGTTTTCCCGCGAATTCAAAGCCGAGATTGTCGCCCAATGCCTGGAACCCGGTGCCTCCGTTTCCCGGATCTCCCTGGATAACGGTCTCAACGCCAACATGGTCCGGCGCTGGATGAGTGAAGCGCAGCGAGCGAATAAAACACCAGCAACACCGGGATTTGTTCCGGTTAATCTGCCAGCGGCAACCTCTGCACCAGGCAACCAATCGGTCTCGGACAAGCGTAACACCATCCGCATTGAGATTCCCCGCGCCGGTGGTGCGGTTGTGGTGGAGTGGCCTGCGGAGCAGGCGCATCAGTGTGCTGCCCTGTTGCGGGATCTGCTGGGATGATCCGCATTGACGAGATCTGGCTCGCCACTGAGCCTCTGGATATGCGGGCCGGGCCCGACAAGGCCCTGGCCCGGGTTATTCAGGTCTTTGGTGCCGCTAGGCCCCATTGTGCCTACCTGTTCGCCAACAAGCGGGGCAATCGGATGAAGGTGCTAATCCACGATGGCCTTGGCATCTGGCTCTGTGCCCGCCGGCTGAACCGGGGCAAGTTCCACTGGGGCGAGACCTGGCGCGGTGACCAACTGCGCCTGACCGAAGAACAGTTATCCGCTCTGGTTCAGGGTCTGCCCTGGCAGCGCCTTGGCGCTGAAGGCGTTATCGCCATTCTGTAATCACAAGTGCTGTGATATCGCTATAGCCAGAACCGCGAATCGCTTGCGGCTCATGGACTTGGCATACTGCCGGGCATGACTGAACGCCCCGATCTCGACCAACTCTCTGCCGATCAGCTCCGTGCTCTGGCCACGGAACTGTTCGATCGTGTCGAGACCAAGGAACGGGCATTGGTGCGCAGCAATGTCATCATCGAGAAGCTGACCCACGAAGTGGCCATCCTCAAGCGTCACAAGTACGCCCGTCGCAGTGAGCAACTTGATGCGGTTCAGGGGAAACTGCTGGATGAGCTGATCGACAGCGACCTGGCCGCCATTGAGGTCGAGCTGGATCAGGCGATGACCGAGGAGCAGAAAGCGGCCCGACCAAAGCAAAAACCCAAGCGCACTCCACTGCCACCAGAACTGCCCCGTACCCTGATCCACCACGAGCCCGAAAACACTCAGTGCCAGTGCGGCTGCCCGCTCAAGCGTATTGGCGAGGACGTCAGTGAGAAGCTGGATTACATCCCGGGCGAGTTCAGCGTAGAGCGCCACATCCGAGGCAAGTGGGCCTGCGACAAGTGCGAGACTCTGATCCAGGCACCGGTGCCGCCGCAAGTGATCGATAAGGGCATTCCCACGGCCGGTCTGCTGGCCCAGGTACTGGTGGCCAAGTACGCCGACCATCTACCGCTGTACCGTCAGGAACGCATCTTCGGTCGCGCCGGTCTCGAAATCCCACGCGCCACCCTGGCCGAATGGGTGGGTGCCTGCGGTGTACAGCTGCAACCTCTGGCGGATGCGTTGAGAAACACCTTGCTGGAACACAACGTACTGCATGCCGACGAAACCCCAGTGAGCATGCTGGCTCCGGGCAAGAAGAAAACCCATAAGGCCTACGTCTGGGCCTACTGCACCACGCCGTTCTCGGACCTGAAAGCCGCCGTCTACGACTTCGCCCCGAGTAGAGCAGGCGAACACGCCCGCACCTTCCTGGGTGACTGGCAGGGCAAGCTGGTCTGTGATGACTATGCCGGTTACAAGGCCGGGTTCGGCA
Source organism: Marinobacter sp. OP 3.4 (assembly GCF_036224885.1). NCBI lineage: Bacteria > Pseudomonadati > Pseudomonadota > Gammaproteobacteria > Pseudomonadales > Marinobacteraceae > Marinobacter > Marinobacter sp. OP 3.4. The sequence continues at coordinate 7,699 of NZ_JAVVLT010000005.1, read as the reverse complement.
ACGGCATCACCGAGATCGGCTGCATGGCCCACGCTCGGCGCAAGTTTTACGACCTGCACGAAGCCAACAAGAGCGAACTGGCGGCCAAGGCCCTGGAATACATCGGCGGACTCTACGAGATCGAACGGGAAACCAAAGACCTGCCGCCGGATAAGCGCCGGGAAATCCGGCAAACCAGAGCCAAACCACTTGCTGACGCACTGCACCAATGGATGCTGGCGCATCGCCAGAAAGTACCGGATGGCTCCGGCACGGCCAAAGCCCTGGATTACAGCCTCAAACGTTGGGATGCGCTGACGCGCTACCTGGACGATGGCGCTGTGCCTATTGACAACAACTGGGTGGAAAACCAGATCAGGCCCTGGGCGCTGGGCCGTTCCAACTGGCTGTTCGCGGGATCACTGCGCAGCGGCCAGCGTGCTGCCGCTGTGATGACGCTGATCCAGTCAGCCAAGCTGAACGGCCAGGATCCCTATGCCTACCTGAAGGATGTGCTGAGTCGACTGCCGACGCAGAAGAACAACGCCATCGACGAACTATTGCCCCACAACTGGCAGCCGGCTATACCTGACAAGGTGTGATGGCCGGACGCTTACTCACCACTAACGAATGCTACCTTTGGGCGTTTCCGCCGGCGCATCACCCGGCAACATTCCTCGCAACTTTGGACCGATACCACAGCGAGCAGCAGTTTCCATCCGCAGAGATGGGAATGGGGTTCAGTATTATTCAGGCTGGCTGGGAGCATCCAGAGCGCCCGCTTCGAGGCGATTCAAAGCACAGAACTACCACTCGATACTCCCTTTTTACGCCCTCATGGTCGTGGCGTGCTCAAGACAATGCGTGGCGACTAGGGCTTATCCACCGTTCACAAATTCGCGAGAGTGCGCGGCGGCCCCACGAGCATTTGAGTAACCTGCTACCAAGAGGACTCGCGTCGTTGCCGCGAATTCACGGTTGTCACGATTGTCGACGACTCTTCATTGATGAAACTTCTGGTTACGAGGCTGTACCGACTCGCTGTGCGTGCGATAAGCCTGACGAGACCAAGGTTCCAAGCGCGTCGTCCCCTGGCAGCTAAACCCTTCATTTCGGAGATGGAGCTGTGTCGCTTCTGTTGAAGGATCATGGGGGCCGGGGCTTTCTTACCCCACCCCTGAAGGCTACATCATCTTAACCTGGACAACGTTAACGACGCCCTCGCGGAGTAAAAACATGAACAATGAAAGCAAAAAAGAACATACCCTGCAGTTTATAAACTCAATGGCTGGCATGGCTTTTGACCAAGGCATGCTCGAAGGAATAGAGATTGGCAAGTACATGGGCTATGTGGCCGCAGTGGACAGCTTCAAATCAGCATTGTCCGATGGATTGCGACATGGCTCTTCTGAATGTGGTAAAGCCTTAGAAAGCTTCAAGCGGCTTGGCATCGAAGAGTGAGCTATGGCCTGATTGTATGGACGCATTCCGTCCATGCGATCCGGTTCGGCTTTAACCCTGAGTGTGGGGCTCCTGCGGAGCTTGTTAGCTGTCATGCACTCTTTCAGGTAGCCTCCTTTGTAAACACCCCTATTTTAGTTGCATCGCTAATTAGAGTCCTCCGCTGACGGTCGCAAAGCGGACATTCGAGTAAGACGAATAGCGCTTGCAGTATGCGCGCCCATGGAATGGAACCGAAGGCGCAATGAAATGGGCTTCGTCGCGCCTGCGCTTAATGGGTTCTACCCCGTTACTGTGGACATTCCTAAAAAGAGGCCTGACACGCTGCTCACAGGCTCGGCGTGCCTCCGAACAACAGGTAATAAGCGATGCCCAGTAGCGAACTGACTAAGATCACCGGCAACATGCCCACCTTGAAGCGTAACATGGCAATAAAGGCGGCCAGTGCAAGCACCACACTGGCGATCTGAATACTGCCCCATGTCGGCACCATTAACTGCATGCCAAAGGTCCGAACCGTATCTACTTCGGCGAAAGCGACATGCACCGCGAACCAGATAGCCAGGTTCAGCATCACGCCCACAACGGCGGCGGTGACCGCCGATAACGCAGCACTCACCGCCTGGTTCCCGCGCAGCCTTTCTACATAGGGTGCGCCCAGGAATATCCACAGAAAACAGGGAACAAAGGTCACCCAGGTAGCCAGAATCGATGCAAGAATGCCCGCTGTAAAAGGATCGAGGGGGCCTGCGTCGCGGAAAGCGCCCATGAAGCCCACGAACTGTACTACCTGAATCAAGGGGCCGGGCGTGGTCTCTGCCATGCCCAAACCATCCAGCATTTCCCCTGGCGCAAGCCAGCCATAGTTCTGTACGGCCTCCTGTGCCATATAAGCCAATACTGAATAAGCACCACCGAAGGTGACGACGGCCAGCTTGCTGAAGAAAAGCCCTATCTGGGTGAAGACATCGTCAAAGCCCAGCGATACAGCCAATACAACTAGCGGTGTGAACCACAGCGGTAGCCAGACCGCGAGTACCTTGAGCGCCCGCTTGCGCGTTGCCTTGGTATGATGTGCGGCACCGCCATCCATCATGGTGTCGATCGCCCGTTCACCATCCTCGGGCGTGTCATGTCCCTTGATGACCACGAATCGTTCCGGGTCCATGTACCGCCCCAGCAGGCCAATAACGGCAGCAGTCAGGATCACTACCGGGAACGGGACAGCCAACAAAAAGATGGCAATGAAAGCAAGGGCCGCCAAGATGTACATATAGGCATTCTTGAGCGCGCGCTTACCGATCCGGATGACGGCCTGAATCACGATCGCCAACACCGCCGCTTTAATCCCGAAGAAAAGCGCCTGCACCAGGGTTGCATCCTGAAAGCCCGCATAAAGCACGCTCAACACCAGGATGCTCAAAAAACCCGGCAACACAAACAGTCCGCCGGCCACGAGCCCACCCTTGACGCCATGCAGCAGCCAGCCGATATAAGTAGCCAGTTGTTGGGCTTCCGGCCCGGGCAGTACCATGCAGTAGTTCAGGGCGTGCAGAAACCGGCTTTCGCTGACCCATCGCTTTTCATCCACCAGAATACGATGCATGACGGCGATTTGGCCGGCAGGACCGCCGAAACTCAGCATTGCAATCCTTAGCCAGACGCGCACCGCTTCCCCAAACGTAATCTCATGACCAAACTCGTTGCGATCGCCACCCGATGGCACAGTGTCTTGTTGGGTTCTGTGGGCTGTATCGGTGGAGTGGGACGACTCCGGCATGCTTACTTCCCCTTCGTATAGGTTGTGTACAAACTGTCGAACACCTGATTGGCAGCCAGTAACAGCTGATCATCGTTATGATGAGACTCGCGAAAGCCCATCAATACGCATTCAACTCCAGTGGCCGCCGGTGGCTGATGGCCGCCAACATCGAGGTAATGCACCAGTTCCGCGATCCGCTGCAGTGCCACCTGGCGCAGGCCAAAGCTCGCCAGCAACGTTTCAAAGGTGACCTTGTCAGCTACATGGGTGAAGGCCGCTCCATCGAAATCAAAACCCAGCGCGTGATCAGGGCAATCAGCTGGAGAGCTTAACCATAGAAAATTCGCTTCCGGATCGATGAATCGCTTAATCAACCAGGCGCTGGCCAGGCGGTCCACCCACGGTCGGCGACGAGTTGCCCATACCCTTCCCAGGTAGTCGGCACGGTTGAGGAGAGCGACCGTGCCTGAAACAGGTAGCGGCTCATCAGGCGACAGCACCCGATTTGCGTCGGTTTCCAGTTCCTGCAACGCCCGATCGACCCGTTCACGGGCAGCACCTGGAAAAAAATCAATCTGTGACACGCGCGTGAAGCGCTTACGCAGTTTCCGGGTCTCCCTAATAACCTCCATGGCCGATTCTGGCAGCAGCGTTGCCCGTAGTTCTGCGATGTCCGAGTGCAAGGCCTCATAGTCGTCCGCACGATCGAATAAAGCGGGGAATTCATGAGCATCCGGGCCGTCAGTGGGTACAACATGGGCGACACCGCCGGCTTCACGCACGTCATGGGCCACAGCCTCCAACTTCTCGACGTGATCGGGGTGAGCTGGCAGTAAATAGACGCCGTCGCGAAGTGAAGCCGCGCCCCATGCCTTAATAGAGCGCCAGGCCCGCATACGCACCGTCGCATTTTCTGTAGGAAGTGACAGAATCAGTAGAAGCCATGACATTCTGTAGAATCTACTACGTGTTTGTAGCAATCACAACACTTTTATGGCTGAACGGTTGTGATGGCCATCTGACTACAGTAGCATTCTCATATATCCCCCCACGGGGGATAGGTTAAAAGCTGGTTTTGACCCCAGACTTACCAAATCATCAGCCACGCTAGGAACACTGTGATGCACCACGAACGACTCGATCATTGGCAACATAAGCATGTCTTTGGCCAGGATCGGAAGCGCCCCGGAGAAATCCGAACGCTCATCGTGGTGGGCCTAACGCTGGCGATGATGGTCTGGGAAATCCTGGCCGGGATCGTTTATGGCTCGATGGCCTTGCTGGCCGATGGGCTGCACATGGGGTCGCACGCGGTGGCCCTGGGTATTGCCGCCTTCGCCTATGCATACGCCAGGAAAAACGCAGGCAACGCCCGATTCTCTTTCGGGACGGGGAAGGTCAATGCGCTGGGCGGCTTTACCGGAGCCATTCTGCTGGCTGTCTTTGCGCTCTACATGGTCATCGAGAGTGTTGGGCGTTTTATCCAGCCCGTCCCCATTTCTTTCGATGGGGCCATATTTGTGGCCATCATAGGCCTGGTGGTCAACGGGGTGTCAGCGTGGATACTGGGGGATGCAGGTCATGACCATGGTCACAGTCACGGGCATAATCACGGTCACCACCATCATCACCATGACCACAACCGACGGGCCGCTTACCTGCATGTGCTTGCAGATGCGTTGACGTCAGTCCTTGCCATTGTTGCCCTTCTGGCGGGTAAATATGCCGGGTGGAACTGGATGGACCCGATGATGGGGATTATCGGTGCGATTCTGGTAACCCGTTGGTCCTGGCAACTTTTAAGAGACACCTCAAAAATCCTTCTCGACGAGCAACATCAGGACATGGAGGACGCTGTTAAAGAGGCCGTCGAAGACGACGATGCCAAAGTCAGTGATCTGCATGTGTGGGCAATAGGCCCAAACATTCATGCCGCTATTGTCTCAGTCGTCTCGCATCAGCCCGAGTCGCCCGCAGTTTATAAGGAGCGCATTCAGGCACACTGCCAGTCCCTGGTCCACGTGACGGTGGAACCTCTTCGCTGTGATTAACGGAGAGAACGCAAATTAGAGAGTAACGAGATCAAAGATAACGGGCGATTGCTTTGAACTCGTCGACGCGCCGCTGCTGCTCCGGCTCCAGCGGTCCGATGGCATCGTCCAGGCAGTGTTCAATGTGGTCCTGTACCAAGACGCGCTTGGCCTGCTGGATGGCCTTTTCCACAGCGTGAAGCTGCTGTGCCAGCTCCAGGCAGGGCTTCCCCTGATCCATCATGCCAATCACGCTTTCAAGATGGCCGTTGGCCCGCTTCAGGCGTTTGATGATATTCGGATGCGATTGATGCGTGTGATCATTTATCATGTTTAATTCCTATCCCCCGTGGGGGGATGGTATCCTCTTGCTTCGTTGAAATCCAACCACCGACTCGACCATTGAGACTGATGATTTCGGCCCTCCATCAAAGAAAACTGCTTCCGACGCTCGTCATGCTGTTCGCATTGGCGGGCCTGTCGCTGTCGGTGATTGGCGAGTCATTCTCTCACGGTGTGGCCAACTTGGCAGGCGATTGGGAATCGCAGCCTGACGGCCACCCAGGCAGTTATGGTGCGCATGGACACACCCACGATTTTGACGAAGAGCCAGAGACATCCTCAGTGCATCATGATGCTGGCAATCATACTCACGAGACCGTGGACCAGCTCAGGGTTCCGTTTGTTTCCCAAAGCCTGACCGTTCTCCGGCAGCCCGTGCCCTTTGCCGGAGGTTCTCCCCGCAGTTTGCGCTATCGGCTTGAACGCCCTCCAAAAGCCTCTATTCCCGCTTGATTCTTGCCGCTTACGTGGCCCGAGAAAACAAATTCAATTGGAGTCTTTATGTTGTCAAGCTTGCTTGGCGGTTGCCGTGGTGTGCCCTCAACGGGCACAGGCAGTCGTCTGTTCTGGACATTTCTGACCCTGGGCTTTCTGGGTATGAGTACCGATGTGCTTGCCCACGCAGTCGCTCAGGGCGACAGGGGCTACATCCAGGAAATTACCGGGATAAACCTTATTGCGTTCATCTATCTGGGGGCCAAACACATGGTCACCGGCTATGACCACCTGCTGTTCCTGCTGGGTGTCATTTTCTTCCTTTACCAAAGGAAGCACATCGCGATCTACGTGAGCCTGTTTGCCCTGGGGCATTCCACCACAATGCTGCTGGGGGTGTACTTCAATGTGGGCATCAACAGCTACATCATTGATGCGATTATCGGCCTGTCCATCGTCTATAAGGCACTGGACAACATCGGTGCCTACCAGCGGTGGTTTGGCTTACAGCCCAACACCAAGGCCGCCACGTTGATTTTCGGGTTCTTCCATGGTTTCGGCCTGTCCACCAAGATCATCGAATACGACATCTCGCCGGACGGCCTGATTCCGAACCTCCTCGCCTTCAACGTGGGCGTGGAAATCGGACAGTTGATCGCCCTGGCCATGATCCTGATTGCCATCAGCTTCTGGCGTAAAACCGACGGCTTTTTCCGCCACGCCTATACAGCCAACGTTGCCATGATGAGTGCAGGTTTCCTGCTCTTTGGCTATCAGCTCACGGGTTACTTTGTCGCCTGATTCTGGAGATTTGCTATGTACAACACCGATATACCCAACCGTGAAGAACTGCCCAGCACTGCCAAACTTATTCGATCAACCATCATCGCAGCTATTGTGGCGCTGATTCTGCTGGTGACCGTGGTCATGCCCGCCGAGTACGCCCTGGACCCGACCGGTGCCGGCAGATTGCTGGGGTTGACCGAAATGGGCGAAATCAAGGAACAACTGGCTGATGAAGCTGCCGCTGACGAGGAGGCACAGATGGTTGCCGTGCAATCCTCAAGCGATCAGCAGGAAACCGAAGCAGTACAGCCTGAAGCCGAAGAACCCGCTCAGGAAGCTGCCCCAGAGCCAGAACCAGAACCAGAACCAGAACCTGCGGCCGTGCAAGAACAACAAGCATCAGAACCAGCACCTGCAGAAACACGATGGCAGGACGAAGTGCGAGTGGTTCTTACGCCTGGCGAAGGTACTGAGTTTAAGCTCACCATGGAAGAAGGTGCTGTGGCTCGCTTCTCTTGGGTATCCGAGGGTGGCCCAATCAACTTTGATACCCATGGCGATGGAGGCGGCCAGTCAATTTCATACGAGAAAGGCCGGGGCGTACCGGAAGACGAAGGCCAACTGGAAGCCGCTTTTACCGGCAACCATGGCTGGTTCTTCAGAAACCGGAATGACAATGACATTACTCTCGTCCTTCGTACCGGTGGAGACTACGGACAACTGAAGAAAGTGTTTTGATCACGCAGGCATAAATTGCAATTTTTTTTGGAGCCGGTCAGACAATGGCCGGCTGCGAGAAACGAAGCGAAGGTTCATGAAATGGAGCAAAACCAGAGGTTATGAATCAGCTTGCGTAAACCGCTGAAGGTTGCCACCCATTCCACGTGAAGCCTGCCACCCGGAC
>NZ_JAVVLT010000004.1:0-21216 GCF_036224885.1 Marinobacter sp. OP 3.4 | reverse complement strand
GCTCTGGCTCTGGCTCTGGCTCTGGCTCTGGCTCTGGCTCTGGCTCTGGCTCTGGAGCAGGCAAGTTATCCGGGACGTTTTCGTCAAGTGTATCAGGCACTGTAGCCGGATCTGCGGCTGTCGCAACCGACGGTGCGGAGTCGCCACCATCAGTCGCCTGCGTCACTGTCGCGTTACGATCATCATCACTGGCATTTTCCGGCCCCACGGTCACGATGGCACGGGTCGGTTCAGGTTTGGACTCGTTACCGGTCATGTCGCCATCAACCGTCTCATCATACCGGCTGGCCACAAACCACCAGGAGCCAGCCAGCAACACGAGCGCCAGGGCCACCCAGCGTCCACCCCCGGCAAGACGACCAAGCCCCCCGCCCCATCCTCTCCGGGGCATCGAGGCCATATCCAGCCAGACCCCATGGGCCACACGCTGCAACCGACCGGGACTCCCCTGAGACAGGGCCGTCAACTGCTCCAGCCGATGCGCCGACAGCAGTTCGGATGGCTTGCCTCCGGCCTTTACGATCCTCGGTTCCAGATACTGGCGGATATCATCCTGCTCAAACCAAGGCAGGCCGATGCTGTGAATGCTGGCCGCCAGCCCCTCGTTGTCGTCCAGTCCAATCTGCTCCCGCAACGCACCGGAACCGGCGAGCACCGGCACGGCGGCAAGCGACCGATCCGCCCCCCGGAAAGCCTCCAGAAGGCCCCGTAATACTCCCGGAGACGCCTGGTCAGCGTCATCCAGCAATAACACCTGACGCCGGCCCTTGCAGGTTGCCTCCTCCGACAGGCTGAAAAACCCAGCCAGGGCTTCCCGGGGGGACTCATCCTCCGGTGGACGACGACCGATACCCCGGTACAGGGCCCGGACCAGGGACTCAAGGGAATCCAACTTACCCGCATGGAGTCGGAAAAACTCCAGGCGCGCCCCTTCACTTCGTACCAGCTCCCCCAGGAGTCGGGTCTTGCCCGCCCCCCTGGCTCCGGTAAGCAGCAGGGCCAGGTCCCCGAAGCCGCAAAGATGTCTCAGGGTTTCCAGGGCGTGCTGCCGCTGGGCACCGGCATAGAAAGGCACCTCCATGGCCAACGGATCTTCCCGTAATCCGTACCGCTCCTGCAGCCTGGGAAACAGGCCACCGGCTTCCAGCCCGGTCAGTCCTTCATTCATGGGTACACTTGCCTCCCTACACCGGACGTTTCAATGGCAGAAAGCGGAGAAGGTAGCAGCCAGGGCCTCGAAGGAAAAATCATCGATCACTTCCGCCTCACCCAGGCTGCGCAGGAGTATCAGACGCAGGCGACCGTCTACATTCTTCTTGTCCACTGCCATCAGATTCATGAAATGATCCGCGGTCATTCCCTCAGGAATCCCCGTGGGCAGACCGGCGGACGCGACGATCACCTCCACGCGGCGCCTGTCGCTGTCGGAGATATTGCCCAACCGGACTGAGAGGTCCGCCGCCATTACCATGCCAGCCCCCACCGCCTCCCCATGAAGCCAGTTGCCGTACCCGGCATGGGTTTCGATGGCGTGGCCAAAGGTATGACCGAGGTTCAGTATGGCCCGCAAACCGCCTTCCCGCTCATCCTGTGCCACCACATCCGCCTTGCACTCGCATGAGCGGTAGATAGCCTCGGTCAGCGCTTCGGCATCCAGGCCGGTGAGCCTGGGCATGGCACCCTCAAGCCAGTCCAGGAAACCGGGCTCCCGAATCAGGCCATACTTGATCACCTCTGCCAGGCCCGCGGAAATCTCCCGGGTTGGCAGCGTCTTCAGGGTATCGGTGTCCACCAGCACGCACCTTGGCTGATGGAAGGCGCCGACCATATTCTTGCCAAGCGGGTGGTTGATGCCGGTCTTTCCGCCCACCGATGAGTCCACCTGGGCAAGCAGGGTTGTCGGCACCTGGATGAAATCCACGCCCCGCTGGTAGCAGGCCGCCGCGAAACCCGCCATATCGCCGACAACCCCACCGCCCAGGGCCACTATCGTGGTCTTGCGGGAATGCCGCTGTTCCAGCAAGGCGTCAAAGATCCGATTGAGCGTCTCCCAGTTCTTGTGGGCCTCACCATCCGGCAGGATCACTTCATCCACCTGGCAGCCCGGGAAGCTGTGACGGGCCTGCTCCAGATACAGGGGGGCGACGGTGGCGTTGGTCACAATCATCACCGTACTTCCGGCCACATAGGGCGTCAGATCCTGCCGACCCAACAGCCCTTTACCGATAATGATGGGATAGCTTCGGTCACCCAGTTCCACCCGAAGTTCCCGGGACGATTCAGGCATGATTCCGGTCCTCTTTCCTGACCTTACGTCGCTGACGCGGTGTCCTTGGATTCAGTCGATTGATAATCTGTCGCACCACCAGCCGGGGACTCTTGCGGTCCGTCAGCATGACAATGTCGGCCAGGCGGGAGTATATGGGATCCCGTAGCTCAAACAGTTTCCTGAGCACCGCCTCGGGGTCATCGTTCTGCAGCAACGGGCGGTTTCGGTCCTTGCGGGTGCGTTCGAACTGCTGCTCAAGGGACGCCTTGAGGTAGACGACAACCGCATCCTGCTTGAGCCATTGGTGGTTGTCCTCTTTCATCACGGCACCACCACCAGTGGCCAGTACCGATGCGCCGGTTTCGGACAACTCCTTCAAGATGGCCGATTCCCGCTGGCGGAACCCCGCTTCCCCTTCCACATCGAATATCCAGGGAATATCAGCTCCACAGCGTTCTTCAATCACGCGGTCCGAGTCCAGGAAGTGATACCCGAGCTCCCGGGCCAGTTGGCGACCGATCGTGCTCTTGCCCGCTCCCATGGGGCCGACCAGCACGATTCGTCTTGGTAACGGCATTGCTTCAACTCCCGATTGAACAGGCCCGAGAGAATACCATAAACACAAAAAAGCCGCCGGTATGACCCGGCGGCTTTCTGGTGACGCGACCGTCTAGTCGATCAGGTTGCTTTCCATGATCTTGGGCGTGATGAAGATCAGCAGTTCGCTACGCTCATTGATATTCTCCGTCCGACGGAACAGGGCGCCAACATAGGGAATATCACCCAGCAACGGTGTCTTGGTCACGGTAGTGGCCACTTCAGACTGGAAGATGCCGCCAAGCACCACGGTTTCACCGTTGCCGACCAGGACCTGCGTCGTTACCTCGTTGGTATTAATGCTCGGGATACCAGCCGTTTCCTCGCCCCGGGAATCCTGGTTGACGCGAAGATCCATGATGATCTTATTGTCCGGCGTTATCTGTGGCGTAACTTCCAGGGACAGCACTGCTTCCTTGAAGGATACGGACGTGGCACCGCTGGAAGACGCCTCCTGATAGGGAATCTCCTCACCGGACTTGATCGTGGCAGACTGGCGGTCGGCGGTGACCACCCTCGGCTGTGAGACTAGCTCTGCCTTGCCGTCACTTTCAAGGGCGGATATTTCCAGGTCCACCAAGAAGTTTTCACCACCCAGGCCAATGGCAAAGGAGGACGCTCCGGCATCCGAAACACCCAGATCAACCACCAGGGCGTCCGGATAGACCACTTCCTGATCATTCCAGACACCTTCATTACCTTCAATGGAACCACTGCCGAACAGCGTATTGCTACCATCGTCATCCAGGAAGCCGCCGCCCCAGCGCACACCCAGGCTTTCGGCGACGTTGGTCTGGGCACGAACGATACGGGCTTCGATGGACACCTGACGCACCGGAATATCCCAGGTGTTGATCAGGCGCCGGATCTCTTCCAGCTTCTCGGCGGTTTCACGAACGCTGATGGTATTGGTACGAACATCCGAGGAGATAAAGCCGCGATCGGAGATCAGTTCCTCGTCCTCCTGGATAAGCCCAACAATATCCGCAGCCTTTGCGTAGTTGACCTGGATGATCTCCAAGCGAACCGGGGCCAGTTCGGCAATCTGCTTATTGGTCTCCAGCTCCAGACGCTCGCGAGCCGCGATCTCTTCCGCAGGCGCCACCAGCAGCACGTTACCAATCTGCCGCTTGTCCAGACCCTTGGTCTTGAGAATAAGGTCCAGGGCCTGGTCCCAGGGCACGTTCTGCAGGCGCAGGGTGATGCTGCCGGATACGGTATCGCTGGCCACCAGGTTCAGGCCGGTAAAGTCCGCAATCAGCTGCAGTACCGAGCGGACTTCAATGTCCTGGAAGTTCAGAGACAGCTTGTCACCGGTGTATGGGAACTTCTCTTCCTGACGACGCTCTGCTTCTTCCTCGGTCAGTTTTTCCACGCTGACCGTGAAACGGGAACCTGACTGGTACGCCAGGTAGTCATAAGCCCCCTGGGGCCGAATCTCGATAACCGCATCACCACCCTCGGTGAAGGTGTCCACCCGGGTGACCGGTGTGGCGAAGTCGGTGACATCCAGACGACGACGCAGCTTGGTCGGCACGGTTGTACCATCCATAACCAGGCGGATTCGACCGCCCTGCTCATTGAGCGCGACCGGAACACTGCTGTTGGACAGATCGATAATGACTCTACCTTCCCCGTCGGCTCCCCGACGGAAGTCCACGCCGGTAATGGCGTCGCCGGAGACCGGCTCAGACACCGATGTGCTGGCGCTGCCAGAGGCAGAGGGCATGGACGAATCCGCCGCCATCGAACCCGCAGTGTCATCGTCCTCACCGATAGTAACAATCAGCGTATTACCGGATATCTCGGTCTCGTAAGGTGTGAGTTCCAGCAGGTTAAAAATCAGACGGGTACGGTCCTGGGTTTCAACCACCGTCATGCTCTGGGTGTTGCCGTCCCCGAGCGACATACTCCGGCTGGCCAAGCCGCTGACGGTATCATTCAGGTCAATGGCGATCCGGGCCGGACGCTCAATGGTATACCCCCTGGGTTCCGGTGGTGCCTCGTCAAAACTCAGCACCACCTCGGTGCGGTCGCCAGAGAGCGAGGAGAACTCCACGTCCTGAAGCGTTGCCGCATTGGCAATTCCGGCTGCCATCGCCAGAGTTGCCGCGCTCATCAATACCGTGAATTTTCTGAACATCGCTATCCTCGACCCCAAAACTTGTGTTACTTGCCTGTTTCTTTGTGTATCCATCTTCGCGCCGCTCCCTAGCCTTCATCTTCCAGCGACAGAGATCGGGGTCTCTCAACCCAGCCCCCCTGGCCGTTGGGCACGATTTCCAGCAACTCGATCCGGGTCTCGCTGATGCCGACAATACGGCCATAGTTGGACCCCATGTAGTTGCCGTTGCGCACCCGGTGAATGCCACCATCCGTGTCCTCGATTAACGCAAACAGGTTGCCGTCTGCACTGGTCAATGTGCCGACCATTTCCAGCTCGGTGAGCCCGTAGTTCTCCAGCACTTCCTTGGGCCTGTCCAGGTCCGGCTCCACGGTGCTTTCCGGTGTTTCATCCAGCATGGTCAGTTGGACATCCACCGGTGGCTCGAAGGGCGCCCGACGATCCGCGGCCGAATAGGTAAAGGCCTCATAGGCCTGGAACTCCGGCAGGGGCTCCACATGGCCCCTCGGCTTGGCACGGGTTTCTTCCATGTAACGATCAAGATCCGAAAAATCGCCTCCCTGGGTACATCCGGCAAGCAGGGTTGCCAGACAGACGCCCAGCCAGGCTTTCATTGCATGCTGTCTTGCCATGCTCACTCTCCAGCCCGGTAGCGGTAGGTTCTGGCGACAACCTGCATATCAAGCTGATCCGCGTTACCGCCTCTTGGTGTGATGGTGAAGTCGTGCAGCGTAACGATCCGGGGCAGACCCGCGATACTGCTCACGAAGGACGCCAGCTCGTGGTAGGAGCCACTGACCTGGATATTGATCGGCAGCTCAATATAGAAATCACGCTGCTGCTCGCTCTGGAGCTGAATTTCCTGCAGGGAAAGACCACTGCCAAGGGCCGTGTTGGTAATATCCTCCAACAGCCCCGGAACCTCGGTATCACTGGGAAGTTGGCGCACCAGAGCACCAAAGGTCTCTTCCATCTCCACCATCTGCTGCTTGAAGACCTCCAGGTTAGCCACCTGATAGGCCTTGCGCTCGTACTCCTGGCGCAACTCCGCCTCCTTCCGTTCGACCTTTTCCAGTTGCGCGTACTGGTCCTTGATAAAGAACCAGTAACCACCACCGACAATCAGGCCGACGATGATCAGGATCACAATGAATTTAATGGGCGCAGGCCAGATGCCGGCGTTGTTGACATCAAGGTCGTTGATATCAAAGTCATTCATGCTTTTGAGGGAGTCCGAAAGGCTCACTGATCACTCTCCTCTTCCGGCTCGGGTGTTGTCTGACTCACGGACATATTGAAATCGCTATAACCGTCACGACCACTCTCCGCCGCAGCGACACTGGTTAGGTTGGGATTGCTGAACCAGTCCGAACTTTCGAAATTTCTCATCAATGAGGAAATCCTACTGTTGGACTCTGCCATCCCTGCAATCGTCAAACGGCCCTCTTCCTTAGTCAGATCCGTGTAGAAGAGCCCATCCGGCAGGGTACGCACCAGTTCGTCGAATACCCGCACAATCACCGGACGCTTACCCTGGAGATCCTGGATGACTTCCATCCGGGCCAGGAGCTCTTCGCGCCGCTTGCGAAGCTCCTCTATCTCCTTGATCTGGCTGTCCAGTTTGCGGGAAGCCGCCTCAATGTAGTCATTGCGGGATTCCTGATAGGCAATCCGGTTATCCATGTCCGTCTTCCACAGGAAGGCCAGGCCGGCGGCCACAATGGCGGCCCCCAGCAGCATGGTAACGAACTGCTTCTGTTTCTCTGCCCTGAGCTCCTCTCGCCAGGGCCTGAGGTTGATCTTGGCCATCAGTCAAAGCTCCTCATCGCCAGTCCGCAGGCAATCATCAGCGAGGGGGCGTCATTGGCCAGTGCCGACGCATTCACCCGGGAGCCTACTGCCATGTCCGAAAAGGGGTTTGCCACAATTGTGGAAGTGGCGGTCTTTTCCTCCACCATTTCGGCCAGCCTCTGTATGGACGCCGTACCGCCGGCCAGGAGAACGTAATCCACCGCGTTGTACTGGCTGGCCCCGAAGAAGAACTGCAGGGCCCTTGCCACCTGCTGGACCACGGCTTCCCGGAAGGGCTCAAGCACCTCCGTCTCGTAGTCGTCGGGCAGGCCGCCCTGTTTCTTCGCCAGGCCGGCTTCCTCAACCGAGAGCCCGTACCGGCGCTGGATTTCCTCGGTCAGTTGCTTGCCACCGAAAATCTGCTCACGGGTATAAACCGTCTGGCCGCCGGCCAGCACACTGAGGGTGGTCATGGTGGCGCCGATATCCACAATGGCAACCACCAGCTCTTCACCATGGGAATCCAGCTGGGGCTCAATCAGGGAGTAGGCACGCTCAAGGGCGTAGGCTTCCACATCCACGATCTTTGCCGTCAGGCCGGCAATATCCAGGGCGTCCTCACGAATGTCCACATTCTCCTTGCGGCACGCCGCCAACAGCACGTCAACCTGATCGGGATTGGACTCGGAAGGCCCCTGGACCTCGAAGTCGATGGCAACCTCATCCAGGGGATAGGGAATATACTGATCAGCCTCAAGGGCAATCTGGTCTTCCAGCTCGAACTCGTTGAGCCCGGCATTCATCTGGATTACCTTGGTGATAACGGCCGAACCCGACACCGCAACCGCAGCCTGCTTGACTCCGGTACGGGCCTTGCCGACAACCCGTTTGATGGCGTCGCCGACCGCTTCAACATCGGTAATGTTCTTCTCAACGACAGCGTTTACGGGTAGCGGCTCGACAGCATGGCTCTCCACCTTGTAACGACTGCCCTGCTTTGAAAGCTCCAGCAGCTTGACCGAGCTGGAGCTGACGTCCACACCCAGTACGGTACTGGATTTTTTACCTGGTAATCCGAACACGCGCTCACCTTATACCTGGACAACCTTCCGCCTGGCAATTGTGCCAGACTCCGGCCGTAAAACCCTGGCCTGACTGCTTTTTACGCTCTGATTCTTGTAATACTGCGCAGCAGTTCCCTTTATATGTTTTTTGTGTAAGAGAATTTCTTCTGTTTTAGGTCTACAATGCAGCCTCGTTGTTTTGAGAGGTTGCAGGAGTATTGACTCCTTTTAACACCTAAAGCAATTTCTCAAATGATAGACTTATATCCAACAGTTGTCAGAAAAAAATGTCCCGACTGATTACAGCATCACGCTTCTTAATCTGGCTGACCATTCTGGGGGCCAGTTCCGCCATGCTCATCGCTGCCGGATTCTACCTGCATCTCCGCCCTGGGCTACCGGCGGTACACCAGTTACTGGATACCCGCCTTCAGACGCCACTCAGGATCTATTCATCAGATGACAGATTAATAGCAGAATTCGGAGAAAAGAGAAGGACGCCTGTCACAATCGACCAAATCCCCGAGAAACAGCTACAGGCCTTCCTGGCCGCGGAGGACTCACGTTTCTACGAGCACTTCGGCGTGGACGTGATCGGCCTGGGTCGTGCAGCGGTTGAACTGGCCTCCACCGGGGAAATCCAGTCAGGTGGCAGCACCATCACCATGCAGGTGGCGCGCAACTACTTCCTGACCCGGGATCGGACTTTTGCAAGGAAATTCAACGAGATATTGTTGTCCTTTCAGATCGAGAAGGAACTGGACAAGGAAACCATCCTTGAGCTGTATCTGAACAAGATCTATCTGGGCAACCGGGCCTACGGCCTGGCAGCAGCGGCCCAGGTCTACTATGGAAAGCCGGTCGAAGAGCTCAACCTGGCCCAGATGGCCATGCTGGCAGGCCTGCCCAAGGCGCCCTCCGCCTACAACCCCCTGGCCAACCCGGAGCGGGCCAAGGTGCGCAGAGACTGGATTCTCGGGCGCATGAATGAACTCGGCTATATCACGAACAGCGAATACCAGGACGCCCTGGGCCAGCCCCTGACAGCGGAGTATAATGCCACGCAGACCGAAGTAAGCGCTGACTACGCCGCCGAGATGGCCCGCGCCGAAATGGTCGCACGCTACGGCGAGTCCGCCTATAACGATGGCTTCCAGGTCACCCTGACGGTAAATGGTGACGACCAGGCCGCAGCCACGACCGCCCTCCAGCGGGGACTGGAAGCCTACGATCAGCGTCATGGCTACCGGGGACCGGTGGATACCACCGATCAGGTCCCGGCAGACAAAGCCACGTACCATAGCATCCTGGAGACCTACCCCCGGGTTGAGGACCTCTATCCGGTCCTGATTACCGGCATCAGCGACGAGGACGGCCGGGCAACGGCGTGGTCCCGGCATCTGGGCGAGGGATTCATCCCCTTTGACACCATGGTCTGGGCTCGCCAGTTCCGGAGCACCAACGCCATGGGCCCCGAGCCCTCCAGGGTGTCGGACGTACTCTCGGTCGGCGATATCGTATACGTCCGCCGGCAGCCGGAAACAGACAGCCCAGCCACCACGGAGTCCGCCAGCAACAATGATGCCCCCGCTATAGAGGAAGGGACGCTGGAGGATGGCACCGCCCCGGTGGTCGGCCCGGTGCCGATGGCACTATCACAGATACCGGATGTCCAGGGCGCACTGGTGTCGCTGGAAGCCAAAACCGGGGCCATCCAGGCCCTGTCCGGCGGCTACAGTTTTAACCAGAACAAGTACAACCGGGCCATCCAGGCCCAGCGGCAGCCCGGCTCCACCTTCAAGCCCTTCATTTATCTAAGGGCCCTGGAACAGGGCATGACCCCGGCAACCATCTACAACGACTCCCCCATTGTCCACCAGGGGGATGAAATGGAACCGGGCTGGCGCCCGGAGAATGCCGGCGGCGAGTTCGGCGGACCAACACGACTGCGGGAAGCTCTCTATCGCTCCCGAAACCTGGTCTCCATCCGCCTGCTACAGGATCTGGGCGTAGACGACACGGTGGCATTCCTGGATCGCCTGAAGCTGCCCACCGACCACCTCCACCGGGACCTGTCCCTGGCCCTGGGCAGCGGCTCAATGACCCCCATGGACATGGCTCGGGCCTTTGCCGTCATCGCCAATGGCGGTTATGACGTACAGCCCTACCTGATCCAGACCATCCGTAACAGCGAAGGAAAAGTACTTTACGAAGCGCCTCCAGCCATCCTCTGCGACCGCAACTGCGACCAGCTCAGGGAGAACAGCCCCACACCGGTGGTGGGCTTCCCCGCCATCCGGGTAGCAGAAAGACTGGCCGATGAGCGCGCCGTGTACATCCTCCACTCCATGCTCAAGGACGTTATCAAACGGGGCACCGGCACCGGCGCCCGGGTCCTGGAACGGGACGACCTGGGCGGCAAGACCGGCACCACCAACGAGCAGAAGGATGCCTGGTTCTCCGGGTTCAACCACGAGATTGCCACCACCACCTGGGTTGGCTTCGACCAGCCCGCAACTCTCGGCTATCGCGAGTTCGGCGGCACCGCCGCACTCCCCATCTGGGTTGACTATATGCGCGAAGCACTGGAAGGCATGCCTCCGCAGAACATGAAGAGACCCCGAGGCATTGTCCGCGTCCGGATAGACCCTGAGTCCGGCGACCGCGCCGCCCAGGGACAGGACAACGCCATCACCGAGATCTTCCGCGCCGAAAACGTGCCGGAACAGACCGCAGGCAATGGCTTGAGCGGTAACAGTGACGACGCCAACCTGCCTCGCAACCTGTTCTGACCAGGCTTTGCGAAAGCCCGGTTGGGGCCCCTCCCAACCGGGCAATCCGACCTTCAACCCTGCCTGCTAAAACCCCACTCGACTCTCCTGCAGCCACAAAAAAACCGACGGCTCTCACCGTCGGTTTTTTGTACGTTACTGCTGATCAGCGAATGTCTTCCATGGATTTCAGCGGATAGTGCTCCGGGTACCCCTTGCGGGCGACCCCGGAATCCACAGCCGCACGGGCTACCGCTGCGGGCACCACATCCAGCAGACGCACATCCATCGGCTTGGGAATGATGTACTCCCTGCCAAACTCAAAGCTGGCCACATCATAGGCTTCACAGATTTCAGCCGGCACCGACTCCTTCGCCAGCTCACGGATAGCGTGAACCGCAGCCACCTTCATTTCCTCGTTGATGGCGGTGGCACGTACGTCCAGCGCCCCACGGAAAATGAACGGGAAGCCCAGCACGTTGTTCACTTGGTTCGGGTAGTCGGAACGACCGGTCGCCATGATCAGGTCACTGCGAGCCTCCAGGGCCAGCTCCGGCTTAATTTCCGGGTCCGGGTTGGAACAGGCGAAGACGATCGGGTTCGGCGCCATCTTGTTAAGCTGCTCGACGGAGAACAGATCCGGGCCGGACAGCCCCAGGAACACGTCCGCGCCGTCGATGGCGTCGTCCAGGGTGCGCTTGTCGGTGTCGTTGGCGAACATCGCCTTGTACTGGTTCAGGTCGTCACGACCGGAGTGGATAACCCCCTTGCGATCCAGCATGTAGATGTTCTCGGAGCGAACACCACAGCTCACCAGCAGCTTCATGCAGGCAATGGCAGCCGCACCGGCACCCAGGCAGACCACCTTGGCCTCTTCAATCTTTTTGCCCTGCAGTTCGAGGGCATTGATCATGCCGGCGGCGGTGACGATAGCCGTGCCATGCTGATCGTCATGGAAAATGGGAACACTGCACTTCTCGATCAGCGCACGCTCGATCTCAAAGCACTCCGGCGCCTTGATGTCCTCAAGGTTGATACCACCGAAGGTGTCGGCAATCCGCTCCACCGTTTCGATGAACGCCTGCGGGCTTTCCGAGTCCACCTCGATGTCAAACACGTCAATACCGGCAAAACGCTTGAACAGAACGCCCTTGCCTTCCATTACCGGCTTGCTGGCCAGCGGGCCGAGATTGCCAAGACCCAGAATGGCGGAGCCATCAGATATGACCGCCACCAGATTGCCCTTGGCCGTATACTTGTATGCGTTCTCGGGGTCCTTCGCGATCTCGCGGACCGGTTCGGCAACCCCGGGGCTGTACGCCAGAGACAGGTCGCGGGATGTCCGGGTCGGCTTGGTGATTTCAACACTCAGCTTACCCGGCCGCGGCTGGGCGTGATATTCAAGGGCTGCTTCTTTCAGATCTTGAGACATTGCCACTGTTCCGTTTGTCACGTTTAAATAAGGGACACTCTTCGACTATTCGCGTATTGACGCCGAAACACCGGGCGTCACCGCAAATGTGAGCGCGCCATTATGGACTGAAGCCTGTCGCCAGACAAGGCCTGGTATCCGTAATATCCACTACAGGCTCACAGATCGCCAGCCATAAAAAAAGCACCCTGGAGGGTGCTTTTCTCGAGCTGCCAGCAGGGCCAGTCAGCAGCAGGCACTCGGCCTTCCTTACTTCTTACCACCGATACGGCCGCCGAAGCGCTTCTGGAACCGGTCGATACGGCCTGCGGTATCCATAACCTTCTGCTTGCCAGTATAGAAAGGATGGCACTGGGAGCAGACGTCCAGCTGCAGATCCTGGCCGAACGTGGACCGGGTCTTGAAGACATTGCCGCAGCTGCAACTGGCGGTAATGTCGTGATACTTGGGGTGAATACCTTCTTTCATGGCGAACCTCTCCGGTCATGCCGCCACCCGGTCACCGCATTGATAAATCGATTTTTTTACGATTATCAACACCTTGATGCCGAGCACCGCATGTTTGAATCCAGTGGAAAGACAGGGCACAATCAACCCCGTCTGAATCAGACCGCGCATCTTACGTGCAAACGCCCGTTGACGCAAGATACGCGACGCCCGAAACACCTGCCATATTCGCCCGGAGTCCTGGTGCCCCAGACCGTACGCGTTGCCCTCAATCGCCCCATCCGGCGCCTCTTTGACTACATCGCTCCGGACCAGATGGCCCTTGTCCCCGGACAACGGGTGCAGGTGCCTTTTGGACAGCGCCACGCCACCGGCCTGGTCGTGGAAACCGACGTCACTCCGCCGCCGGGCATTGACCTCAAGCCAGTCAGCAAGACCCTGGAATCCTGGCCTGCATTGCCCACCGAAACCCTGAACCTGCTTACCTGGGCATCCGGATACTACCAGCACCCCCTGGGAGAGTGCCTGTTTATGGCCCTGCCCCCCGCCCTCCGCAAGGGGCGACCCGCGGAACCGGCAGAGGAGGATTCCTGGTGGGCCGTCGCCGACGCTTCCACCGAGGGCCTGCCGGGCAACGCCCGCAGACAGAGGCAGCTTTTGTCACTACTCCAGGAGCACCCACGCCCCATGGCCTGGAGCCAGCTTCGACACCGGGGGTATACCCTGCCGCAACTGAAGGGCCTTATCGAGAAAGGACTTGTCCGGCAGGCCGAACCACCGGAATCCGCATCGACACCGGCCACTGCTACCGAAACATTTCCCACGCTGACCGATGCTCAACGGATTGCCGCCGATGCCCTGCCGGATGGAAAGGATTTCTCTGCAACATTGCTCTACGGCATTACCGGCAGCGGGAAGACAGAACTCTACCTGGACTACCTGAAACGCACCCTGGATGACAGCGCCCAGGCCCTTGTGCTGGTCCCGGAGATCAACCTGACACCGCAGACCGTGGCCCGTTTCCACCGGTACTTTGGCGACCGTATCGTGGTCTGGCATTCCGCCCTGAACGACCGGCAGCGCCTGCAGACCTGGCTCCGGGTCCGGGAGGGGGAGCCGGTCATCCTGATCGGCACCCGATCCGCCGTATTGCTGCCTTTTACCCGGCTGCAGACCATCGTGGTGGATGAGGAACACGACAGCTCCTATAAACAGGGTGAGGGTTTCCGCTATTCCGCCAGGGATCTGGCGGTCTTCCGGGCCCGGGAGAACCAGTGCCCGATCATCCTGGGATCCGCCACCCCGTCCCTGGAATCGTTACAGAACGCGGCCACTGGAAAGTACCGGCAGGTGGACCTTACCGAGCGCGCCGGAACGGCAAGCCCACCCCGGCTCAGGCTGCTGGATATCCGCAGCCGGCCACTGAACGGGGGCCTGTCCCGTCCGGCCATGGACGATATCCGGACCACCCTGGCAGCCGGTGAACAGGTACTGGTGTACATCAACCGGCGCGGCTTTGCGCCCGTATTGATGTGTTTTGACTGCGGCCACATTGCCGAATGTCCCCACTGTGACACCCACCTGACCTATCATCGCCGGGATCGGGCCCTGCGTTGCCACCACTGCGACTACCAGCAGCCGGCCTTCAGCCAGTGCCCCAAATGCGCCGGGGAGGCCTGTCAGCCGGTGGGCCAGGGCACGGAACAGACCGAAGACGTGCTGGCCACCAGCTTTCCGGATGTGCCGGTACTGCGCATCGACCGGGACAGCACCCAGCGCAAGGGCAGCATCCAGGCCATCCTGAAGCAGGTCAATTCCGGTGAGCCCTGCATCCTGGTGGGCACCCAGATGGTGGCCAAGGGTCATGATTTTCCCAATGTCACGCTGGTGGTGGTGGTCAATGCCGATGGCGGCCTGTTCAGCGTGGATTTCCGTGCGCCGGAACAGATGGTCCAGACGCTGCTGCAGGTCAGCGGCCGCGCCGGTCGCGGTGAGAAACCCGGCCGGGTACTGATACAGACCTGCCACAGCGATCATCCACTGCTGACCACCATCGCCCAGGGCGACTACCTGGCTATGGCCCGCCAACTCCTGGCCGAACGGGAGCAGATCAACCTACCCCCCTTTCGCGCCATGGCCGTCCTGCGGGCGGAAGCCCCCTCCATGGAAGCCGCGCTGACCTTCCTGGACCAGGCCCGCAACGACCTGCCCTCGGACACCCTGGACATCTGGGGCCCCCTACCCGCGACGATGGCCCGCAAGGCAGGCCGGCACCGGGCACAACTCGTTCTGCAATCGTCTGGCCGGGGCGGCCTGAACCGCACCCTGGCCCGGCTATGCGCCCGCCTGGACCAGCAACGCCTGCCTACCAGCCTGCGCTGGATGGTGGACGTGGACCCCCTGGAAACGGGCTAGCGGCCCCACAGACAGCCGTGGATTTTGCTAAGCCCCGCCCTTTCCGGGATAATACCGGCCCTCAAAGTTGGCCAATCGACCACATTCCCGAAGCAAGGGTTACCGGATAGCATGAAAGACACCGTCACCGAACTCCTCGGCGCGGCACTGGCCGCCCTTCAGTCAGAAGGCACCCTGCCCGCGGATCAGACCTTCACGCCCCAGGTGGGCAACACGAAGGACAAGGCCCACGGCGACTATGCCTGCAACATCGCGCTGGCCGCCGCCAAGGCCGCCGGCTGCCCGCCGCGACAACTGGCCGAGGCACTGGTGGCGCGCCTGCCCGAGAGTCCGGCGGTGGCCAGGGTGGAGATTGCCGGACCCGGTTTCATCAATTTCTTCATGACCGCCGAGAGCGCCGTCAGCATTGCCTGCGACATCCTCGGACAGGGGACACAGTTCGGCCGCAACAACAGCGGCCAGGGGCAGAAGGTGCAGGTGGAATTTGTCTCCGCCAACCCCACCGGCCCCCTCCATGTGGGCCATGGCCGGGGCGCAGCCATCGGCGACAGCCTCTGTCGCCTGCTGGAAGCCAACGGCTACGATGTCACCCGTGAGTTCTACTACAACGATGCCGGCGCCCAGATCGACAATCTGGCGAAATCCGTCCAGGCCCGGGTCAGGGGCCTGGGGCCGGACGACGCCTCCTGGCCCGAAGACGGCTATCGGGGCGACTACATCAAGGATGTGGCCGAAGCCTACCTGAAGGGCGAGACCGTAACCGCCGACGACCGGGAAGTCACCGGCAAGGCGGATCCGGAGGACATCCAGGCGATCCGTGAGTTTGCCGTGGCCTACCTGCGCCGGGAACAGGACCTGGACCTGAAGGCGTTCGGTGTGGCGTTCGACGTCTACTTCCTGGAATCGTCCCTGTACCGGGAGGGCAAGGTGGAGGCTGTGGTCAAGCGCCTCCAGGAGAATGGCTACACCTACGAACATGAAGGTGCCCTGTGGCTGATGACCACCGAGTTCGGCGACGACAAGGACCGGGTCATGCGCAAGAAGGACGGTGGCTATACCTACTTCCTGCCGGACGTGGCCTATCACCTGGACAAGTGGCAGCGGGGCTTTACCACCGTGATCAATGAACAGGGTGCCGACCACCATTCCACCGTCACCCGGGTCCGCGCCGGACTGCAGGCCCTGCGGGCCGACATTCCCCAGGGCTGGCCGGACTATGTGCTGCACCAGATGGTTATGGTGACCCGCTCCGGCCAGGAGGTGAAAATCTCCAAGCGGGCCGGCAGCTATGTCACCGTGCGGGACCTGATCGACGAGGTGGGCCGGGATGCCACCCGTTTCTTCCTGGCGGCCCGTCGCGTGGACTCTCAGCTCACCTTCGACATCGACCTGGCCCGCTCACAGACCAACGAGAACCCGGTGTACTACATCCAGTACGCCCATGCACGGATCTGTAGCGTGCTGCGCAAGCTGGCGGAAGAGCACGGTGTGGAACGGGGCTTCAACGACGTGGCCGGAGATCTGGCCCTGCTGACCCTGGACGAGGAAAAGGAGCTCGCCAACCAGCTGGCGAAATACCCGGAACTGATCCGCAGCGCCGCCAATACCCGGGAGCCGCACCACCTGACTCATTACCTGCGGGATCTGGCGGGCCAGTTCCACACCTACTACAACGCCCACAAGGCACTGGTGGACGATACTGCCCTGCGCGACGCCCGCCTGACCCTGTACCTGGCCGTGCGCCAGGTGATCGCCAACGGGCTGGACCTGCTGGGTATCAGCGCCCCGGAAGAAATGTAACCGGCAGGAGATACCCCATTGGCCAGGGATTACGCCCGCAAGCAGTCTTCCGGCAGGGGAGCGGTCGACCGTGCACCGCCCCCCCGGAAGACCCGTGCCCGGGAAACCAAACCCAAGAGCACCCCGCGCCGTCGCCTGGTCGGGGCCGGAAAGCAAAGCGGAGGACTGTCTGTGCGCTGGATCCTGTCACTGGCGGCGGTCGGTGGATTTATCGGCTTCATCTTCTACTTGAACACCCTGGAACCCGACGGCAGCGCTCCGACCGGGGGTGACCCCCCCCCTCCGGCCAGTCAGCCCGCCGAGCCTGCCCCGGAAACCAGTAACGATACCGCCCGGGAGCAGCCCAAGTTCAAGTTCTACGACATGCTGCCGGAGTCGGAGGTGGTGCCACCCAACGTGGACGAATACACCCCCAGCCCGGATACCCAGGACTTCCGCTACCTGGTACAGGCCGGCTCCTTCCGCAGCTCGGAGGACGCCGAACGCCAGCGCGCACAGATCGCCTTCCAGGGCCTCCGCGCCAAGGTGTCGCAAATCGACATCGAAGAGGGCAACACCTGGTACCGGGTGAACGTGGGCCCGTTCGACAGTCGCAGCCAGATGAACTCCGCCGTGGACAAGCTGGTGGCCATCAGCATCCAGCCACTGGTGCGGAAGATCCCCAAAGAGTAATCGCCGGCCTTCCCCCCGGTGCCTTGAAATCCCGTGGTCCGGCTCCATATCTCGGAAATCACTTCGATTTCAGGATATGGAGCCCCGATGACAACGATACTTTCAGTACGCCGTGACGACGAGGTAGCCATGGGCGGCGATGGCCAGGTCTCCCTGGGCAATACCGTCATGAAAGGCAATGCCCGCAAGGTACGCCGCCTCTACAACGGCAAGGTACTGGCCGGATTTGCCGGCGGCACCGCCGACGCCTTCACCCTGTTCGAACGCTTCGAGGCCCAGTTGGAAAAGCACCAGGGCAACCTCACCCGCGCGGCGGTGGAACTGGCCAAGGACTGGCGAACGGACCGGGCCCTGCGACGACTTGAAGCTCTGCTGGCCGTGGCTGACAGAACCGCCTCCCTGATCATTACCGGCAACGGTGACGTCATCGAACCCGAGCACGGCCTGATTGCCATTGGCTCCGGGGGCCCCTTCGCACAGGCATCCGCCACGGCCCTGCTGGAGAACACCGAACTGAGTGCCCACGAGATCGTCGAGAAGGGCCTGGATATCGCCGCCGATATCTGCATCTACACCAATCACAACCGCACCCTTGAAGTGCTCTCAGCCAACGACTGAACCGGAGCTACCATGTCTGCAATGACTCCCCGCGAGATTGTCCACGAGCTGAACAAACACATCGTTGGCCAGGAAGAAGCCAAGCGCGCCGTTGCCATCGCACTGCGCAACCGCTGGCGCCGGATGCAGCTCGACAGCACCCTGCGGGACGAAATTACCCCCAAGAATATCCTGATGATCGGTCCCACCGGCGTGGGCAAGACCGAGATTGCCCGGCGCCTGGCCAAACTGGCCGACGCTCCCTTCCTCAAGGTGGAAGCCACCAAGTTCACCGAGGTGGGCTACGTGGGCAGAGACGTGGAATCCATCATCCGCGACCTGGCGGATATGGCCATCAAGATGCTGCGCGAGAAGGAAATGAAGCGCCACGAAAACCGGGCCCTGGATGCCGCCGAGGAACGCATCCTCGATGCCCTGCTGCCGCCACCCCGCGACTTCAAGGAGGACAGCCAGCCACGGGAGGACTCCTCCACCCGCCAGCTGTTCCGCAAGAAGCTGCGGGAAGGCCAGCTGGACGACAAGGAGATCGAGATCGATCTGCGCAACTCCGCCGCCGGCGTGGAGATCATGGCGCCCCCGGGTATGGAGGAGATGACCAGCCAGTTGCAGAACATGTTCTCCAACCTCTCCCAGGACCGCCGCAAGACCCGCAAGATGAAGGTGGCGGACGCCATGCGCCAGGTGAAGGAGGAAGAAGCCGCCAAGCTGGTCAATGAGGAAGAGATCAAGCAGAAGGCCATCGAATCCGTCGAGCAGAACGGCATCGTGTTCGTGGACGAGATCGACAAGGTAGCCAAGCGCTCGGAGAACGCCTCTGCGGACGTCTCCCGGGAAGGCGTGCAGCGGGATCTACTGCCCTTGATCGAGGGCAGTACCGTCAGCACCAAGTATGGCTCCGTGCGCACTGACCACATCCTGTTTATCGCCTCCGGTGCCTTCCATCTGTCGAAGCCGTCGGACCTGATCCCGGAGTTGCAGGGCCGCTTGCCCATCCGGGTGGAACTGCAGGCCCTGTCGCCGGAGGATTTCCGCCGCATCCTGACCGAGCCGGACGCATCGCTGGTCCAGCAGTACGAGGCGCTGATGGGCACGGAAGGCGTCAATCTCACCTTCAGCGACGACGCCATCACCCGCCTGGCCGAGGTGGCCTGGAAGGTCAACGAGAGCACCGAGAACATCGGTGCCCGTCGCCTGCACACGGTGCTGGAACGGCTGCTGGAGAGCCTGTCGTTTGACGCTGGTGACAAGGTGACCAACGAGTTCGAGGTAACCGCGGAGTACGTTGACGAAAAGCTCGGCGATCTGTCCGAGGACGAAGACCTCAGCCGCTACATCCTGTAAACCGGCA
The DNA here is from genome assembly GCF_036224885.1 of Marinobacter sp. OP 3.4. Taxonomy (NCBI): domain Bacteria; kingdom Pseudomonadati; phylum Pseudomonadota; class Gammaproteobacteria; order Pseudomonadales; family Marinobacteraceae; genus Marinobacter; species Marinobacter sp. OP 3.4. The sequence continues at coordinate 1,867 of NZ_JAVVLT010000004.1, read as the reverse complement.
GTGGGGCGTGGCCAACAGGCTTCGCCCCACCCTGTCAGGAGCACACATCCATGAGCACGCGCCCCACCGATATCCGCATCCGCAAGCAAAGCCGGCTGCTACAACTGGTGTATGCCGACGGCCAGGTGTGGGAACTGCCATTTGAACTGCTCAGGGTCTGGTCGCCCTCGGCGGAGGTTCGGGGGCATGGCGCCGGCCCGGGCACCCTGCAGACCGGCAAGAGGGACGTACTGGTCACCGGAGCGGAAATGATTGGCAACTATGCCCTCAAGCTCACCTTCAGCGACGGCCATGACTCCGGCCTGTACAGCTGGGACTACCTGTGGGACCTGGGGGAACATCAGGACGACTACTGGCAGCGCTACCTGCAGCGGCTGGAACAGGAAGGCGGTCGACGGGAATCCGGCCCCCAGCAGCACTTCTGAGGCCGGGTATCAGACCTGCCCGGCTTTATTGGGCTTTCTGGAAGACCTGACTGACGCTGCCCAGCACGCCCTTTTTCTGCCTCTGTTTCCGCTTCCTGGCCACATAGAGTGGCAGCGTTTCCCCATAGAGGGCGGTACTGATGGTCCGCTCACTGTCCTCCAGCACCTTCCGGTTCAGTCGGATACCGTGCTTTGCCAGCACCGGCTCCAGCTCGTCGGCCCGCCGCAACAGGTCACGGCGGGTCATCTGGTAGGCGTGCTCACAGACCTGGCGACGGGAACGGAAACTGAACACGCTGGAGAAGAATAATGTGGCGTCGTCCCGCGTTGGCTCAAACAGCACCACTTCCCTGCCCGGGTAGTCCCTGGCGTACTGGGCCAGGCCCTTCTGGATACGGGAATGCACCATGGTGCGGAACATCTGGGCCAGCAGGTTGGGCATGCCGGAACCGGTGAGCTCATCCGCCGCCATGGTTCCCGCCGCCTCCGCGGCTCTGGCATCGACGGGTACCTGGGGATTGATGGCCAGCACCAGGTCGGCGCCGTGGTCGAAGGCCACGGACGCATGCAACCCCTTGCGCAGAGTGCCATCCACACAATAGCGCCCCTCCACCTGCACCGGCGTATACAGGCCCGGCGACGCCATGCTGGCCTGGATGGCCCTGGATACGGGGATATGATCCAGCCCTTCGTCCCCGAAACACACGGTTTCCGTGGTCTCCACATCCGCCGCAATCACGAACAGACGCCGCCGCAGCTTGCGGAAATCATTGGTCCGCCCGGAGGTGGTGAACGCCCGGGCCAGATATTCCTCCAGCGCGGAATTATCAAAGAGACCGGATGGCGCCGCCTGGGCCAGTATGGTCATGGCTTCCAGGAAACTCTGGTCATGGGGATTGCGGAGGAAGCGGGAAACGGCGCTGGTCACCAGCCCCGGCACCGCCCTCAGGCGACGCCCCATCTCCCGCAGGGCGGGGCGGTAGAACACTTCCGGATGGAACGGATGAACCTCCGCCTCGTGCCGGACGAAGATGCGACACAATTGCGCGGTGGTGAGCTGGTTGGCAAGATTGGCGGCGACGAACCCACCGGCGTTGACCCCCACGTAGACGTCAAGATCATTAAAATCCAGGCCATCCAGGGCCTCGTCCAGGGCCCTGAGCGCCCCGATCTCGTAGATGCCTCCCAGGGGGCCGCCGCCCCCAAGGGCCAGGCCAATCCGGGGTGCCGGCCTCAGTTGGGTTGGTTCAGTGGTCATCTTGCCCTCCCCTGATACTCTCAAATGCCACGATGCACCGTATACCCGGTCAATACGGCCAGTTACACGGGCATCAGGTCAGTCACCCACCAAATTACCAGCCGGAATTAGAATACTCACCCCAAAAATAAGGTTCATCGCGGATTAGCGTGAAAAAGTAGGAGACGGCGGTAAAACCGGTTAG
>NZ_JAVVLT010000003.1:0-21372 GCF_036224885.1 Marinobacter sp. OP 3.4 | reverse complement strand
GGATTATTAAAATCAGGCGAAATAGCCAACTGGACAACTAGGCTGACAGAGGGGGGGATAAGGACTCATTCAATTGCTCTGTCTGTGGAAATTTAATGCGGGAGTGGAATGATACACATTGTCCAATGTTTGAGTTAAAGCAGAAGGGACAACTGCCTCCAGATCATCAAGCATAGGGTTGTTCGCAAGTGCCGGTTTGCACCAAGTGCGGTGGTAGCAGATTCAACGCGTGTAATCGCTGCATGGATTGCCGCAATGCTCGTGCACGAATGCGAAAACAGCGTATGAAGGAAAATGGTGGCTCCCACACGAAGCGGCAGTGGGAGCAATTACTGGCTGATAGCCCCGCTTGTGCCGAGTGTGGTCGTAGTTGGTCCGAAATCCCGCCTCGCCCCGACAAACGATATCGGTACACTTGGACAAAAGGACATAAAGTTCCGGTCTATCACGGTGGGACAGATGATATCTCCAATATTCAAGCTGAGTGCTATCAATGCAATTTCAAGAAAAATGCGGGTCGCTTGAAGCCATAACCAATGCAGGCACGGCGACGCCCATTACATTGCGCCTTCGGCTCCATTCCATGGGCGCGCATGCTGCAGGCGTTAGCGCTCAATCCTACAACAACCGATATGCGGAGAATCAGTAATGGGCCTGAATGACATAGCGACAGTTCTCAGCGGTTTCTCCACTGTCGTAATAGCGCTCCTTACTGTTTTTCTATGGCGTGAAAATCGGTTGCTACGAAAAGCCGGCTCTGAGCCGAGTTTAGTTGCATACTTTGAGCCGCACCCAGATGGAACAGGTGGCTTGAATATTTCAATCGTCAACGTAGGTACGGGCCCGGCAAGAAATGTTCACTTTCAGTTCCTAGGTGAACCGGAGGATTTTACCAACTACGACCTGATTTTAGATTGCAGCATAAAGAGAGGTCCTATAACTCTTATTCCGCAAGGAGAGAAAATCTCAATATTGTTTGCTATCGGCTTCCAATTATTCAAACCGAAAAAAGCAGATTCGAAGGAGCCGATGCCCCCTTTCAAGGTTCGCTTGGAATGGACTAGCTTAGATGGAAGCAATTCGAAATGCGAAGATTTTCTTTTGGACGTGAAGCCCTATGCTGATCTGCCAGGTTTTATAAGTAAGCCTTACCTACTCAAGATCGTTGATTCCATAGATGGGGTAGGACAGAGCGTGTACAAACTAAATCAAGATGTCAGAAAGTTATCAAATCTGATCGAGGCTAATTCTCTAGAGAATCCACGAGTGCAGAAATTCAAAGGAAATAATGAGTCTTTCTAAAATGCGTTAGCTGTAAATCAATTTCTGGAAATAAGGGGACAAGTCTATGAGTATCATTGTAAAAACTAGCAATCCATCAGGCCTCCTGAAGAAAATTAAGAAAGCGATTGACGATAACGAAGTACGCTCTTGGTCTTACGATAAAGATGGCGATTTTACCCATGACTCTGAGCAGTGGTCGAAGAAGGCGTGGCTTCGCCCAAAAACGGAGGATGGAGAGTTGAGGCTAACGATCATTCCGCCGAAAGATACGAAAATATCCAGTCAAGTATATGGTTTGTATCATGGTCGCTTTATAGACATGCTTTTAACCCATTTTGACTCTCAGTTTACAACTGCTACGGCTACTACTCCTTAGGCAGGCTCAGCTAACAATACGTGCCAGTCGGACAGTTTGTTCCGCGGCTCTTTTATGCTGGACGCTACGCTAGCACAAAGCGCCACTCCACAAACTGCCGCTGCACTCAGCGTTAAGAGTTGGAGGGTAGAGTTTTGAGGTGCATCTTGTTGTTTTGCGCTCTGTTTCCAAATTTTTGCTACGCGGTAATCGATAACGAAGTTAGAAATTTATCCGGTGGAGGCTCCTCCAGCGGTTTGGGAATGTTCATTGGGGCTATTATTTCCATTGCGTTATTCGTTGGAACAGTGAAATTATTCGCCAACCTCGCATGGAACGCTGGCATAAAAAGACGAGTCAACATTCCGAACGGAGACCTCAATCTCAGGGTTGCAAACTGCCTGCTAGATTATGAAGGTGGCGTAGACATGAACACTTGGGTTACGCGAGAGGAATATGATCGCGTGCAGCGGGAAGTGGGGCGCCTAAACCGTATACAGCAAGAAGATCTTGCCAAATATTACGAGGCACTAAATGAATTGGAGCAACCATCAAAGCGCTCTTAACAATTAGTTCCAGTTCGTTCCAGGCCCGGAGGGCCTTCCACCGGACAGCCTTGTCGCCGCTTCGCTCTGCCAAGGCTGCCGCTGAACAACGGCGTTGAGGCTGTAGAAAAAGGTCGAAGGCCTACCTTGAGTCGAAATTGATCGATAAATAAGCTAAATATAGGGCCTATTCTTGAAATCTGGAATACTCATGGCCGAAAACGCATCCAGATTTTACGTAGGGGCACGACCAAAAATAGGGGCGGGACTTTTTCTACGGCCTAGTTAAATTCAGGAATTTTCGGGATAGCTAAGGATGAATACAAGTCTAGCGTTGCGAGAAAACATCAAGAAGCTGATGGCCATGAAAGGTTTCAGTCAGAAAACGTTGGCTAACAACTCGGGCGTAAGTCAGAAGACCATTAGCAATCTCGTCGCCAACAACGGGGTCCTGAAATCTCCGGCTGTTTCCACCGTGGAATCAATTGCTCGTGGTCTTGGCGTGAGCCCAGCCGAGCTCTTGAATTATCAAAGTATCGCTGCTCCCCCAGCAGAAGACGATCCATATCGCGACCTTTCGTGTTTAATCCGTGATTTTATGGCGGCAGATTCAGAAGGAAGAAAGGCAATTCTGCGGGTCGCCCGCAACGAAGCCATTCATGCAAAGCAAATTTAACAAGACACTGTAGTGCGCGGTGGTGTTCAGGCTCCGACCCTCACCCAAAATCAAAGATCACGGCAGCGAATACCAACAGCACGAAGCCATGCCCGGCAACCATGAAGACCCAGGCCCGGAGCCGGTCAGCCCTCGTTGTATATCGCTTTACATCCGATGTTTTGAGCTGACGGTTGTCTACATCAGTAAAGAAAAATTCTGGTAATGCGACAGCGTATGCGTACCATACCAGCCGCCCACCAACCCCATCCCACGGGCAGGGACGGGGCTTGCCTTCTGCCATGATGGCTTTCTCGATTCTCGCCATGGACAAACGACCAAAAACCAGCCAGGAAACCATGACCGTTAGCAGGCACCCGGCGAACACAAATGCAAATATAAGCTCTCCATCCATGCGTCAGTCGCCCGTAAAGTAGTCGTAGATTCTTCCAAAAAGGTTCTGGCCACGCTCGTCAGCTTGATACGCGGCGTAAGCACCAACGGCAACTGCGGAGCCAATCATCAGTGCCCATCCCCAGGGTGTGGCTGCCAACGCGACTCGGGCCATAGTCATGGCTACCGTTTTGCCGGTGACAAACCCTGCTGAGGTGGCGCCAGCCAGGCCGCCGGTTTGTGCAACGAGTTCCCGCTCCCACTCTTCTTCATTCCGGTAGCTTTGGTAAACCTTGTTAGCCCTGAATCCCACATCCGCCACAATGATGCCACGTCCGGCATATTGCAGGCCCTGAGAAAAACGGCTGACAGCCTGGCCTTCATGCATGTCGGCGACATGAATCCCACGTCCCTTATGCCGTTCAGCCAATGTGACACCGCGATCGGCTCCGGTGATCGCGGTACCTTTGTTCTTGCCAAAGTCAGAACCCGGAGCCAGTCGTTGTAGTTCTTGCTGGAAGTAACGGTTAAGCCGCTCGTAGGCCGATTGAACGTTTTGCCTCAGCTGGGTTTTCGTCTGAGCAGGGCCCCGTCCCACTCGTGAGAACTCGTTCAGTTTTACGAGCGCATCCTGGTACTGACTCAGCGCATTCATAAAACTGTTCGTCCTGGCACCAAGAATTGTGGCGCCCATACCTGCAGCCGAGTTGGTACTGCTGGCATTGTCCGGATTTAGTTGACTTTGAACCCACTCGACAAATAACGCCAACCGCACCGTATCTTGCCCATGCTGGTCCACACAGCAGCCAAGCCGCTGTCTGGACTTCTCGGGTAGGCTATTAAGCATATTGCTAACTGCCTGATCCTGCGGGCTCGGATCAATCGCGAGACAGTAGGCATAGTCCTTGGATACGGACTGACAGCCAAACATCGCTTGACGAGCTCTCGCGTAGTCGTCGAGGGCTGCTGACGGTTCACAAAAATCAGAGAGGGTGGACGAGTGTCGGGGGATGACGATATCCGTCATGGTGAGGCTCCTGTATCTATCCTTGAAATTGCACTATTTCAGAGGACTGCCATGAATCTTGAAATAGAAGCGTCCTGATGCCGCATGTCCTGAAGCGAACGTCCGAACAACGTCTCTGGTCCGGTCTACGAGCTGCCAAAAGTATTCCATACCCATCTACGTCCGGCAACCTTCTGTCTCAACGTAACGGTGAGCTGCAGATCGTCGTCGGTTCAGGTGGGCTAGCAGGGATCGCCAGTGGTCACCACCACGCTCCTGCATAGCCGCTTCGTTGTCACACACCAGTTGGGACCTTAACTGACCCGTACCGGCTCATGCCCCGGCTGCCACTCCATGATCAGTGACATGTCTTCCGGATTGAACGGGCAGGAAAAGTGTTCATGCACAATCCGCCATTGCTCTCCATCCCGCTGCCACACCTGGGTACCGCGCATCCAGCCACCCTGTTTCTCGCCGTCGACCATCGCGCCACAGTGAGTCAGGCTATGGGCCACGGCCAGCGAATCGGACGCCTCCACCTTCAGGTCGTACATTTCGAAAAAGGGATCGCCGGGGCAGCATTCCATGCATGTTTTCCAGTGCTCCCGGTACGCCGCTGTCCCTTCCACCTGCAAGGCAAGAATGGCATCAAACGAACGAATGTTGGGGTGATACAGCGCCATGACCGCATCCACGTCATTGTTGGCGGCAGCCTCCAGCCAGCGCAAGGAGAGGGTTTTGATGGTAGTTTCGATATCCATGATCGGGCTCCCTGGTTAGATTGACTCATTTATGAGTCGCATGGGGGAAGGCCTTTTCGACAGCGCCGGCGGATTTTTTGTGCGACGTCGCATGGATCTGTTCATTGACGGCACCGGCAAGCAGAGACGACATATAGCTGTGTCGATCCCGGACAAAGGTCAGCAGGCGTTGGGGGTAGTCCTTGGTCACCGCCTGCTGGACGGATTCACGGGCCCTCAGGTGCGCCCGCCAGGCTTCAAGTTTCCTCCCGCTCGGAAGACAGGCGATATCCAGTGCGGTTTCGAACACATCGAAATATCTGAAAACGGGGCCGTAAACGGCGTCAATGAGACAGAATCGGTCCCCACTGAAATAGGGGCCATCGCCCAGGCGCTCGTCCAATGCCTCGAAACGGCATCTCAAGGTGTCGCAGGCGGTGTTGAATGCCTGCTCCGTCGGTGCGCTGTACAGTCGGGCGATCTCGCTCAGCAGGCTGGAGCCGAATTCGATCCATGAGCGATGACTGGCGCGTTCCCATGGGTCCTCCGGATGCAGGCTTCCCGGCGTTGCCTCATCCAGGTATTCGCAGATCACGGCTGACTCAAACAATGTCCCCCGATCACCGGCCACCAGCACCGGTACCTTGCCAAGAGGGGATACCTGTCGGAACCAGTCGGGCTTGTTGGCCAGATCGATATCGGTGCGACGGTAGGGCACGCGTTTCTCATGAAGGACGATAACCGAACGCTGGACGTAAGGGCATAGTGTATGGGTGATCAGTTCGAACTCCGCCTTCATGGGTGAACCTCCCTGCCACCAGCCATGGACTGCCAGGCGGTGAGTGAATACCTTCCGTCTCCCAGGCAGGCCTGGACTCCAGCCATTGCGCTCAGGAAAAGCGGGTATTCCCAGCCTCCGCCGTTGTTGGTGAACAACCAGCCATTGCCCAGATGCACCCAGGTGGCACCCAGCAATACCGGCATGACCACCACAGCCCAGAGTCGGCTATGCCAGCCCAGGATCAGGGCCGCACCGGAGACCATTTCGACCAGGAACACGATGTACGCCAGTGGGCCAGGCAAGCCGACGCTGACGAAGAACTCGGCAGTGCCGGCGAGGGTGAACACCATCATCTTCAGGTACAGGCTGTGGGCCAACAGTACCAGGCCAAGGGCCCACCTGAGCACGAGTGCGGCGGTATCTGCGGTTAGTCTGTCAAACATGGTGTTGTCTCCTTTCAGTCAGTGTCGGGACCAGTATCGCGCTTGCATAGTTCGATTGGAATTGGCAATAATGGAAGCCAATCTTGCAACTTTGCAAGGCATCGAATCTGCAGAAAGGAGGGCAGCAGGTGGACTGGAATGCCCTGAAGGTGTTTCTGGCTGTCGAGCAGGCCGGTTCGCTGGCCGGTGCGGCCCAGGTGTTGGGCGTGAACCCTTCAACGGTTTTCCGGCGGCTGAATGCCTTTGAAAAGGATGTTGGAGCGCGTCTGTTTGAGCGTCTTCCGGGAGGCTATGCCCTGACCCCGATGGGGGAGGAACTGAGGGACATCGCCAACCGTGTTGATGGTGCCTTCAATGACATGGAGCGAAGAATTGTCGGCCGTGATGTCCAGCCATCCGGCAAAGTCCGGATAACCGCTCCCAATAATCTTGCCTACCGATACCTGCCGGACTACCTCGCCGGCCTGAACCGGGACTATCCCGATATTACGGTGGAACTGCTGGTGAGCAACCAGGAAGTGAACATGAGCACCCGTCAGGCTGATATCGCCGTTCGGGTAACGGAAACGCCCCCGGAGCATCTGGTGGGGCGCAAGGTTCGTTCCATTGGCTGGAGCGTATACGCCAGCCAGGCCTACCGGGAGAACCATGGAGTTCCCGCCAGTCTTGAGGATTTGCAGTACCACAAGCTCATTGGTGCCAGCGGGGGGATGCAACATCTGCCGGCTTTCGTCTGGCTGGAACGCAAGCTCGCCCATTGTATCGGGGCCCGCAGTGATGATCTGGTGGCGATGTCATGGCTGGCCCAGAGTGGCCATGGTCTGGCGTTGCTGCCTGATGATCAGCAAAGGCCGGAACTGGAGGCCCTGTTCACGTTCCCGCCTGGAAGATCCTCGGAGCTATGGTTGCTGACCCACACCGACCTGCGTCACGTGGAGCGCATAAAACTGGTCATGCGTTATCTGGCGGACGCTTTTATGGAAGCCGAACTTTAGGTCGGAGAAGGCCCGATAGTGGTTCCGGCCGGATGAGCACGTCCCGCCCCAGCCGTTTCAGACAAAGCACTTCCCAAAAGCCCGAAATAGTGTCATGTCCCCTTTGACCCGAACCTTTCGGAGCGAGAGGGCGGCCAGCACGTTGTACTCGCGGGAGACGACCTTGAGCCAGGTTGCCGAGTCGGCGGTTACCGCGATGTCTGCTTCCCCCACATGGTCGCGTTCGATGGTGAGTTGGCTGTCCTTTATCTCGATCGTGGCCTGGATTTTCTCCTCGCCGGTAAAGGTCCAGTGGTAGCGGGCATCCACCCCTTTGGCCCGGCCCCGCTGGAAGCTGAGTGGCATCATGCGCAGGAGCATGTCCACGGACTGCGGACGAATCTGTGGGCGAACCCGTTTGATTTCCTTGTGGGGGAACCGTTGCACGGCGTGTTTTTCGGCGTCCGAGTAGGGGAGCACGTAGACGGTTTCATCCTGTTCCGTTAATGGCCGCAATACCTGCTTGACGTAACTCTTCTTGTCTTCGAGGAAGGGATTGATGGCGTCCTCGCCAGCCGGGCATACGGCCAGGCAGTACGCCGCCTTGTACCCGGGCTTGAAGGACAGGGATTGCCAGATGGAGGCGGTCTCCCCATCGGAGAAGCGCTTGCGGTAGTCCTTGGCGCTCCTGGCGTCGGCGAGGGTATGGACCCAGTCGCCGAAATTGCCCAGGAACTCACGGTAGTTATGGGTGAAACAGCTCATGAAGTCGAAGCCGCCGTCGGTCTTGATGGCACCCACGGGGCAGGCCGCTACGCACAGGTTGCAGCCCAGGCAGGGGTTGTAGTCGATCGGTTTGTCGTAGGCGGTGGCTTCCTCGCCGATGAGTATGGTGCCCAGGAGCACGAAGCTGCCGAATTTCGGGTGAATGACGTTCCGGTGCAGGCCGATCATTCCCAGCCCGGCTTCCACCGCAACCGGCTTGTGGGACACCATCCAGCCGCGTCCGGGAAGCTGCACCTCCATGGGAAAGGCGGCGACGGCATTGCAGGCGGGGATGTTTTTTGCCTCCAGTGCACGGACGATTCGTCGGGCGGTGTCGTTAACATCGTCGTATACAGCGTGGAATTCCTGATTGGCGACGGAGCGGGCGGGCGAGCGCACCGGTTCCCGGTTCATCCTGATAACGAACGACAGCAGTGACTTCGCCGGCTCGAACACTTTGCCGATATAGGGACGGTCCATTTCCAGCGCTGGGCGGCTGACCTCCACCAGGCCGACATCGTCGGCACCGCATTCCATGGCCAGGTCCTTCAGGAAAGTCGCGTCAATCGGACCTGAGGGTTTTTGAGGGGCGCCGTTGGCGCGAACCTTTACAACCGTAGGGTGTTTGTCCATCTTCATGCTGGCCTCCGGGGCTGTGGGTTGAACCAGGAAACATCGAGTGCAAGGCACTTGGCGCTCCGGTGGATCGTCTTCCATTCGGGGCGGTCGTTCAGTGGCCTCTTTATATTTCGACTATAATATTATGACCGTAATATAATTTATGCAAGAGATGGAGGAAGAGAAAAGCCAGTGCGATCACGGTGAGGGCCGGTAGGGAATGCGCCTACTGAAGGACCAGGGCGAACCATCGATTGGCGTACAACGGTTTGCTACCCGTGTGTCGTATGATCCGACTCTTGTGGCGTGGCTCACCCTGAACTAGCTTCGTACTACTAAGGGCGTTCCGGTATCAGGCCAGTCGGAGCGCGGACGAACGGCAGGGCGATTGACCACGTTGGGCATTGCCGCCGGTCAGAGCGTTACTTGGCGATAACGTGGTTTACTCAGGACGCTGATGGCGACTGGCGGGGTCGACTCGCCGCTGCAAAGGGACCATCTGGACCCATCAGGGAAAGGGGGGGACCTCTCATGCAGGTGACCATCAGCTGTATCGACTTCCTGGCCGGCGACCCCGTCGACGGGTGTGATGTCACATGTGAGGTGACATTACAGCCGCGCTTCATCGAAATCATCATCGAGTCGAACGACGACGGTGGTGGTCGGCCCGTACCAACACTACTGGCCGACGATGATGTCCCCGACATCGAAAGCGGTGGTGGGCTCACCCTCGGTGAAGGGACCACGTTGCCCGAGCAGCGGGCGACCACCGGCGAGGATGGCGTCGTGACATTCTCCTTCGACGTCGCTGCCGACATCGACCGGCTCCAGGCCCAGCACGGGGACAAACCCCACTTCCATGACATCGCGGTGCTGCTTGCGTTCACCGGCCGGATCGCGGGTCTGGTGCGAACCTCCCCCCGTGTGCTGTCGACCACGAGCACCAAGCTGTCATCGGGTGACGTGGACCTCGAACGGATCATCGTTGTTGATCTTGCCAAAGCGATTGTGGGCCATACCACCGGTCGGACGGCCAGGTTGTGGTTCCAGCTGCACCCGGACCCGTTGCCAGGGCGACGCTACGAGTGCGAGATTGATGAGGGTGCGGGATCCGGAGAACCGCTGCAGGTCCTTCCGGTTGAGTTCGACGGCTCGAACGCCAATACCTTTGTTGTGGACGCCTCCGGACTCACGCCCGGCCACACCTACCGTTACCGGCTCCTGTTGCGGCCGGAAGCGTCCCGGGAGCCTCGCGCCGGCAAGCGGCTCAGCGAGGGTTTCTTTCGCACGGCCGCGGAGTCGTCGGACCTCACCTTCTACTTTGGCTCCTGCCACAAGCCGGTCAACACCGATGCCTATGATTCCGCTCGGGATATGCGACTCTGGCGCCGCCTTGCCCGCCGCGACGATGCCGACATGTTGTTGCTTCTCGGGGACCAGGTATACGGAGACAGCATCCCCGAACCCGGTGATGGCGAACGGTGGCTCGACGGTTACATGCGACAGTACAACGCCTTCTGGACGTTCCAGCCGGTTCGCGATGTTATCGGGCGCATCCCCACGTATATGATCCCGGACGACCACGAGGTCACCGACTCTTGGGGGTGGGATGACGGAATCAGCGACGAACGCATTGCCGGTGGTCTGGAGGCTTTCCGCATCTTCCAGCTTGCGCACGGACCGACCGGACGCGAGGGCGCCATCCACTATCATTTTCGTCGCGGTCCGGTGGCCACCTTCATGACCGACGGTCGCACCGCCCGGCGGGATGATTCCGAAGCTCCGGTCCTCGGTCGGGTTCAGTGGTCGGCAATGGAACGATGGGCCGCCTCCCAGGAAGTCACCGACGCCGATGTGGTGGTGATTGGCTGTGCCGTGCCGCCGGCCCTGCTGCCGGTGGAGCAGCTTGAGGACGTGCCCGAGGGCGGTGCCACTGCCGTTGGATCGATCCTGGGCGCGACGGTCGGGTGGGGCCTGGGCGGACCGGTTGGCGCGGCGGTTGGGGCGATCGTGGGTGGTGCCGGGGCCAACATCGTCTACGACGCTGTAAATGAAGACATCGGCACCGTTTTCAATGCCACCGACGCCTGGACGTGGCAGTCGAACCAGCCGGATCTGAAACGCCTGCTCGATTTCGCCTTCGACCTGGCCAACGACACCATCGGAGGACGTAATGGCGAGCATCCCCGTCTGGTGCTCATCCTCGGTGGTGATGCCCATATCGGGGCCATCCACCAGATCACCTCCGATCACGCCGGCGGGGCCATCGACCATAGCCGGAACCCCCGGGTGTTGCAGCTGACGAGCTCGGCGATCGCTCGCAATCCACTGGACAGCAAAACGATGATCGGGCTGCTGGAACATTTCGGCGAGGACTTCACCCTGGACTCAGAGCAGGGCGAGCACTACCGGGCGGAGCGGCTCGGGCTGTTGCTGCACCAACGTACGCTCGGTCGACTGCAGATAGAAAGAGTCGGTTCGGGACGCACTTACCGGCTTCACGCCACCGTTGAGGGCGAAGCCAACAGCCTCAATCACCTGGTGGAAGTCGACCTCGACGCCGATCAGGTGGAATGGAACGAGCTGATCGGACAGATCGTCGCCACCCGCGGTGTACCCACACTGTTGCGGGTCCATGAGATCGGGGACGCCATCGGCGGGCCGTCCAACCGGCTGGAGGAGGTGGAAGTCGTCTTCCAGCTCGACGGCCAGCCCGGAAGCTGGTTTGGCTTTCCGCTACGGCGCGACGCCGATGAACCCATGTCCCGGGGAATGCTCGATACTGTACGGACCGCCTTCAATATCGGGACCCCGGTCCGGGTGGCCTACCGACGCACAGGACCGACCAACGGCGAGGCAATCCGGGTAACCGCGCAGCCCTGATGGGCGGTGGTCACCGGGAGGAAAGACAGCAATCAGGAGGACACGCATCATGGCACTGGTTATCAGGCAGGGACAACTCGAGTCGCTACGGGTTAACGAGCGCGGCGACCGGTTTGGTGGCAGTGGGGACAACATCACTGCCGAAGTTATCGTGCAACTGGCTGGCGACGACGGGGCCTACGGCTTCCGGCTCCTTGATGATGAAGATCGTCCCCTCCGGCAGGGCTATCTCGATTTGTTGCGGGACGCGCTGGCCTATGGGCACAACGTCAGATTGGATGTCGAGATCGATGAGGGCAAAACCAAAGGCATCATCATCCGCCTGACCCTCGAAGCGCAGCCCGACCAGCCGGGCCCGGCCTCCCCGAGGCTGCGGGACGCCGTGGTGACACGCGACCATCGGTAATCGCCTGGACGGGCTGTTGCGTTATCAACGATCGACGTGTGTGCGGTGCCCGGTGATACCTCGGTTGACGTGAATGCTGATCCGATCAGCGACAAAGCTGTCTCCTACGGCGAATGGCAGGATCTTACACTAGCTTCTCAGGGGCAGGCAGGACTAAAATCTGACAACATTAATATGGTACGCCCCTAAATCGGGCATCCTCCCACCTGTGGCGGATCAGCTTGGCCTCAGGTGGCACGGCGTTGCTCCAGTATTTCAAACAGCCCCATACCTGCCAGCATTGCGACGACGAACACCATAGCCTTGAGTTCGCCCGCTCCCAAGGCCACCAGGGCGGGCCCCGGGCAGAAGCCGGCCAGGCCCCAGCCCACGCCGAAGCCCAGTCCGCCCAGAATCAGGCGCTTGTCCAGGTGTGTGGCGGTGGGTAGACGCAGGGGCGCGCCCAGCCATGAGCGGTTCCGGCCCCGGGCGAGTCGGTAGCCCACCAGGCCGACGGCTACCGCGGCCCCCATCACCAGTGCCAGGGAAGGATCCCAGGCGCCGGCCAGATCCAGGAAGGCCAGCACCTTGGCCGGATTGGCCAGGCCGGATATCAGCAGGCCCAGGCCGAACACCAGGCCGGTGATCAATGCGGAAACAAGGTGGCGGTTCATATCAGCTCCCCAGCAGATGACGGACGACGTAGACGGTGGCAAAGCCGGTGGCCATGAAGCAGAGGGTGGCCACCAGGGAGCGCGGCGACAGCCTGGAGATCCCGCAGACCCCGTGCCCGCTGGTGCAGCCGCTGCCGTACCGGGTGCTGATGCCTACAATCAGGCCGGCGATTACCAGCATTGGGTAGTTGGCGGCGATGGTCAGTTCCGGCGCCGCCAGCGCCAGCGTCCAGATCATGGGCGCCAGCAACAGGCCGGCGACGAAGGCCAGCCGCCAGCCGATATCGCCTGCCTGTGGTCGCAGCAGGCCACCCACAATGCCGGAGATGCCGGCAATGCGACCGTTGAGTAGCAGGAACGCCACCGCCGCGAGGCCGATGAGCGCCCCGCCGGCGAGGGCCGATAACGGGGTAAATGCATTCCAGTCCACCGTCATGATATTTCTCCCTGGGGTTGGCAATACAGTTCATAGAGCGTCTGGAGCAGTGCCAGCACGCTTTCGTCGGCAATCCGGTAGTAGATATGCTTGCCCTGACGCCGGGTGGCCACCAGTTCTTCCCGACGCAGCACACCGAGTTGCTGGGACAGGGTAGGCTGGCGAATGGCCAGCCGTGTTTCCAGATCGCTCACGCACAGTTCCTCCTGACTAAGCTGGCAGAGCAGCAGCAGCCGGTCCTCATGTGCCAGCAGCCGCAGTATGGCGGTGGCTTCACTGGCATTCTCGCGCATCTGGGCCACGCTCAGGTGGGAAGTATCAGCCATTCGGTCATCTCTCTTTACGACAATAATATATTGTCAGGTATTATATCTGAAAGTATATTGATTGTATCGCCGGACCGGAATACAGGAGAACCCTCATGCGTCCCCAAGTAGAAGCCTTCCTCGACCCGGACACCGAGACCTGGAGTTACGTGGTGTTCGAGGGCACGGGTGGTCATGCGGCGGTTATCGATCCGGTGCTGGATTACGATCCGAAAGCGGGCCGGACCAGCACCGCAGGTGCCCAGCGTCTTGTGGACTTTGTGAAGCGGCACAATCTCAACGTGGACTGGGTGCTGGAGACCCACGCCCATGCCGACCATCTCTCCGCGGCGCCCTTTGTGCGTGATCAGGTAGGGGGCCGGCTGGCCATCGGTGAGCACATCCGTGAGGTGCAGGAAACCTTCCGCGAGGTGTTTAACCTGGAGAAGGAATTCCTCTGCGACGGCAGTCAGTTCGACCATCTGTTCAGCGACGGCGAGACCTTTTCTGTCGGCGAGCTGGAAGGCCGTGTGATTCATGTGCCCGGCCATACCCCGGCGGACATGGCCTGGCTGATCGGTGACGCCCTTTTCGTGGGGGACACCCTGTTTATGCCGGATGGTGGCACGGCTCGCTGCGATTTCCCGGGGGGCGATGCCGGCACCCTGTATCGCTCTATCCAGAAGTTGCTGGCCTTGCCCGAGCAGACCCGCGTATTCGTCTGTCATGACTATCCTGGCGATCGGCGGGAGTACGCCTGCCAGACCACCGTCGGTGAGCAGAAACACCACAACATCCATATCCGCGACGGTGTCAGCGAGGCAGAATTTGTCCGTATGCGGGAGGCGAGGGATGCCACCCTGGAGATGCCGCGTTTGATACTGCCCTCGGTGCAGGTGAATGTCCGGGGCGGGAATATGCCGCCACCGGAAGGCAACGGGGTAAGCTACCTTAAAATTCCCGTCAACCGGTTGTGAGGGTGCAACACCTGTGACACCTCGTAAAGGCCAATCACTATGTGTGAATGTCCACCCATTTATGGGCTGAGTGAGGGGTGGAGTTTGACTCATTCTGGCAGGTCCGCTCAGCCTGGAACTCTCTAACGTATCGTCATGTAAGAACTTTTCGTTACTGGCGCACGTCTTGCTCCACAGTATCGCCTGAGGGCCAACGGGCCCCTTTCAGCACCCAACAAACACAACGATACGGGAGCAGTCATCATGAGAATCCAAGCCATCGTGGCGGCAGCGACCGCCTGTTCTGTTCTTGCCGCGACCCCTGTGGTTGCCCAGGACAGATCCGGCTGGCCAGAGAGTTTCACCGTGGGCACCGCCAGTCAGGGTGGTACCTATTTCGCCTACGGTTCCGGCTGGGCCAATTTTATCGCCGAGAATCTGGACCTCTCCGGTGGTGCCGAGATCACTGGCGGCCCCATGCAGAACATGGCGCTGGTACACACCGGGGACCTGAAGTTCGGTCTGACCACGATGGGCCCCGCCCGGGAGTCCATGGAAGGTAGTAGCCCGCTGGCTCCGGGAATGAAGATGGACAACGTCTGTGCCATGTTCCCGATGTACCAGACGCCATTCTCCATTACGACCCTGAGCAGTTCCGGTATTACGTCGATCGCTGATATTCCGGAGGGCGCCACCATCGGTTTTGGTCCCGCCGGTTCTACCTCCGACACTTACTTCCCCCGCATGATGGAAACCCTTGGTGTGGACTTTGAGCGCCGCAACGGCAGTTGGTCCGACCTCGGTGGACAGCTCCAGGATGGCCTGATCGACGTGGTGGCCTTTGCCGCCGGCATCCCAATCCCCGCTGTCAGTCAGTTGGAAGTTCAGACGGATGTGAACATCATCGGTATGAACGACGAAGAAGCGGAGAAAATTACCAGCAGCTTCCCGGTGTCCGAGTTTGTTATCCCGGCCAGTACCTACCAGTCCCTGGATGAGCCCTCCCGGGTTGTCTCCATGTGGAACTTTTCCATTGCCAACTGCGATGTGCCGGAAAGTCTGGTGTATGAAATGGTCAAGCTGACCATGGAGAACCACGACAAGATGGTGTCGATTCACAAGGCGGCAACCACATCCGTTCCTGAAAACTACAACAAGAACACCGTCCTGCCCTGGCACCCGGGGGCAGCACGCTGGTTTAACGAGAACGGCTACGAGATTCCGGAAGACCGGATTCATAACTAATCAACCTTTCTGGAAAGGGGGTGCGCCCGAGTGCGCCCCCTTCAAACCGGCTCCGGATCGGACTGGCTTCTCTGCTCGCAGGTAGAATCATGTCGACTGAACACGAAACACAACACTCTCCCGGGATTCCCGGGGATGAGGACCACGTCCTCGCCCATAACGTTGACGAGGAGCCGGTTGAGGCCAATCGTCGACTGTTCACGGGTTGGTTGCTCAAGCTGGTTACCCTCCTGACGATTGGCTATTCGGTGTTCCATCTGTACACGCTGAATATTGCTCCGCTGGAAACCTGGTCATTCAGGATTGTGCACGTGGCTGGTGCGCTGCTGCTCGGGTTCACTCTGTACGCCGGTGCCCGCTTTGCCACGCCGGAGGAGGGTGGCATACGGCATCGCTGGACCACCTGGATTGCAGCGGTTGTCATGCTGCCCGCCCTCTACTCGCTGTACCAGGGGTTTGCGTTCTATGGCATGTTGAATGACGGCGCGATGCGCATTGCGCCGGAGGTGGAAACCTGGCATTTCGGTTGGCCACTGCTGGTTGCCACGACAGGTGGTATTATCGCGTCATGGTTTCATCAACGTGACCGTGCCCGTTTCAGCATGCCGGACCTGGTATTGATCGTTTGTTCGATATCGGTCGCGGTGTATCTGCTGGTGGTGTTCAATACATCCATACGGATGTCCACCGGCACGTCTTTTGCGCCGATTGGTATCTCATTTGCCGCGGTGGCCGGCACCGCGCTGATCCTTGAGCTGACCCGACGGGTAGCGGGCATGTCGCTGGTCGTCATAGGGTTGGTGTTTCTGGCCTATGTGTTTGCCGGTCCGTATCTCCCGGGCTTCCTGGGGTATCCCGGGCTTTCCGTGCAGCGTTTCTTCAGTCAGGTGTATACCGACGCCGGTATCCTTGGACCAACCACGGCGGTGTCATCCACTTACATCATCCTGTTCATTATCTTTGCGGCGTTCCTGCAGGCATCCAAGGTGGGCGACTACTTTGTGAACTTTGCCTTTGCGACTGCCGGGCGTTCCCGGGGTGGACCCGCCAAGGTGTCCATCTTTGCGTCAGGTTTGATGGGCATGATCAATGGCACCAGTGCCGGTAATGTGGTGTCCACGGGCTCACTGACTATCCCGCTGATGAAAAAGGTGGGCTACAGGAAGACCTCGGCTGGCGCGGTGGAGGCTGCGGCGTCCACCGGTGGTCAGATCATGCCGCCGATCATGGGGGCGGGTGCGTTCATCATGGCGGAAATCACCGGCATTCCCTACACCGAAATTGCCATTGCCGCGATCATTCCGGCCATCCTGTACTTCGCCTCGGTCTATTTCATGGTGGATTTCGAAGCCGCGAAGACCGGTATGAGGGGTATGCGCGAAGATGAACTGCCCAGGTTCTCTCGCCTGGTCAAGCAGGTTTATCTGTTCCTTCCGATCATTATTCTGGTGGTGGCGCTGTTCCAGGGGTATTCGGTGATCCGGGCCGGTACCTTGGCGACGGTTTCCGCCGCCGTGGTAAGCTGGTTTTCACCTAACAAGATGGGCGTTCGCGACATTTTCCATGCGCTGGATATAGCGGCGTTGATGTCGATCCAGATCATTGTAGTGTGCGCCGCGGCCGGCATTATCGTTGGGGTCATCTCCCTGACCGGTGTTGGCGCGCGATTCTCAGTGCTGCTACTGGATGTGGCACAGGCCTCTCACCTGCTGGCATTGGTGTTTGCCATGTTCATTTCCATACTGCTGGGAATGGGCATGCCGACCACGGCGGCGTACGCCGTCGCGGCCTCGGTCGTCGCGCCCGGCCTGGTACAGCTGGGTATTGAGCCGCTGACCGCCCACTTCTTTGTGTTCTACTTTGCCGTGGTGTCGGCCATCACGCCGCCGGTCGCCCTGGCGTCCTACGCCGCCGCCGGTATTTCCGGTGCCAACGCGATGGCAACATCGGTGGCGTCATTCCGCATTGGCATTGCCGCCTTCATCGTACCGTTCATGTTCTTCTACAACGGAGCGCTGCTGATGGAAGCCGGTTGGTTTGAAATTGCCCGCGCGCTGGTGACGGCTATCATTGGGGTATACCTGTTATCTGCCGGGGTGATGGGATGGTTTGGTGGAATGGCTGGTAACTGGCCGGTCCGGCTGCTCCTCATCGTGGCGGCCTTGCTGACCATTGAGGGCGGAATCTGGACGGACCTGACCGGTCTTGGTCTGGCTGTCATGGCCTGGCTGATCCAGCGCAAGCGAGCGCCGGATGTTGCACCAGTATGAACATGCCTGCCTCCGGGCGGAACTGCCGGTGCCTGTTGGTCCGGTTGTTCCGTGGCAGGCTAGATCTTTTTCGTCGGAAGCCTGATGCATGTCCCACCGACTTAGTGCTGTATTGATCCTGCTTCCCGTCCTGGTGGTCTTTTGGGTGCTCGGTGGCTGGTACGGGTTGCACCAGTTGGAGCAAAACAGCCTGCAGGAGTCGTTTCGTTACCAGCAGTTGATCGCAAGCGAGCTTAAACGCTACTTGCCACTGCCCGGGATGGTCGCTGAACATCCGGTGCTGGCGAGCGCACTGCGTCACCCGGATGACGATGCCGTGCTGCTCCAGGCCAACCGGCAGATGCAAAAGATGGCGGAAATTGTCGGTGGCTCTGATGTCTACCTGATGGATCTTTGCGGCCTCACCATCGCCGCCAATAACTATGCACAGCCGGACAGTTTCGTAGGCAATAACTATTCCTTTCGGCCGTACTTTCAGGAGGCCATCAGTAACGATGGGCCAACCGCCTACTTTGCGCTGGGAACCCAGTCACGGCAGCGGGGGCTGTATTTCTCACACCCGGTCCGGGGTCAGCGGGGCCGGATGCTGGGTGTGGTGGCGGTCAAGGTTCTGGTGAATGAGCTGGAGTCCCAGTGGCACCGTCCTGATGCCCAGCGTAAATCCGAGATGGTTGTGTTGGATGGTGAGGGCATTGCCTTCCTCAGCAGCAATCCCGATTGGGTCTACAGGGATTTCGAAGCCGGCGATGGCCCACTGTCTGCGGAGCTACGTCAGCGCTACCCGGGCAGGGAATTGAGACCGATCGAATGGGAGAAGCGTGACCGGCCATGGGTGCTCGCCGCGAACTCGGCGTTGGTGGATATTGCTGGCTCTGGCAGGGCGACAGAGTACCTCAGTGTACGCACTGAGCTGCCACGACTGGACTGGAGTTTGCAGGTAATGGTGGGGACCCGGTCGGTAACACTCAGCCGCCTTGGCTTCGCGCTGGGAGGACTGGCGCTTTATCTGGCGGGCTTCTTGACCTGGCTGTACCTGCGTGAACGCTACCGCCGTGAACGGGAACTGGCCATCAGGGGGGAACAGCTTGAGCGCCGCGTGACCCAGCGCACGGAAGATTTGCAACGGTCCAACGACCAGTTGATGGAAGAAATTCAGCAGCGGGAACGGACCCGTAATGAGCTGAGGGAGACCCAGCAGGAGCTGATCCAGGCCGCTAAACTGGCGGTACTGGGGCAGATGTCGGCAGGGCTCAATCATGAAATGAATCAGCCGCTCACGGCGATCCAGGGGTATGCCCGCAACAGCCGGAAGTTCCTGCAACGGGGCGCAACGGAAACGGTGGATGCCAATCTTTCCGAGATTATAGGGTTGTGTGAAAAAATGGCCGAGATGATCCGCCAGTTCAAGGTATTTGCCCGCAAATCCGAGGGTCCTCCCTCTACGGTGGATATGCGCATGGCGGTAGATGCCGCGCTGAAGATCATTCGTGCCCAGAGCAGCAGCGAAGGTGTCGATATCCGCTGGCATCGCCCGGATCAGCCGGCCATGTGCCACGGCGACCTGAACCGCATTGAGCAGGTCATGGTGAACCTGCTGGCCAACGCGGTACAGGCAGTGGAGACTCAGGATCAGCCAAGGATCACGATCGACCTTGAGGCGGAGTCGGACTACTGGCGTTGCACCGTTCGTGACAATGGCCCCGGGCTGTCGGGGGACACTGAGCAGGTTTTCGAGCCCTTCTTTACCACCAAGTCGATGAAGCAGGGCCTCGGCCTTGGGCTTTCAATATCACGACAGATTGTCGATGCTCTGGGCGGGACCCTGACCGGGCAGAATCGGGTTGATACCACGGGTGCGGAATTCGTGCTGAAACTGAAGCAGCGGAAGACGACAGAATGACGGAGCCTTCGGTAATTTTCGTTGATGATGACCCGGATATTCGCCCGGTTATGGAGCAGACGCTTACCCTGGAAGATCTGTCTGTGGCCTGCTTTGGGGATGGTGCGTCGTCCCTGAAACGGATATCGCCGGCGTTTGCGGGGGTGGTACTTTGCGACTACAACATGCCCGGCATGGATGGACTGGAGTTGCTGAAACGGATCCGTGCCATCGATGAAGACATTCCCGTGATCCTGCTCACTGGCCAGGGTGACATCAGCACGGCCGTCACAGCGATGCAGCTTGGGGCCTATGATTTCATTGAAAAGCCCTTTGATCATGACGGACTGATCGAACTGTTGGGTCACGCCCTGGAGAAGCGACACCTGGCGCTGGAGAATCGTCGACTCAAGGTCCAGTTGCGTCAGTTGGCCAGACCGGGGCCGAGGATACTGGGCGACTCGGCGGCCATGCGCCAGGTAATGGCCACTATTGATCCTATCCTGGATATTTCCGCCAATGTCCTGCTGCAGGGCGATACCGGGTCTGGCAAGGATGCGCTGGCCCGGTACATCCACGAAAACAGCCCGAGGCGAGGTCATAACTTTGTTGCCATTAACTGTGGCGCAGTGCCCGAAAACCTGATCGAAAGCGAACTCTTTGGCCATGAACCGGGGGCGTTTACCGGTGCGGACAAGCGGCGTATCGGGAAGATAGAGCACGCCCACCGGGGGACGTTGTTCCTGGATGAGGTGGAGAGTATGCCTTTGCCGCTGCAGGTCAAGCTGTTGCGGGTTCTGGAAGAGCGAAGGATAGAGCGGCTGGGCAGCAATGATGTACTGGACATTGATGTTCGTATTATCGCCGCCACCAAGGCCGATCTTAGGGCACTTGGCGAATCCGGAGAGTTCCGGCTGGACCTGTTCTACCGGCTTAACGTGATGAAAGTCGATATTCCTTCCCTGAAAGAGCGCAAGGAAGATATCCCGGTGCTTTTCCATCACTTCGTATTGATTGCGGCTGCTCGCTATGACCGCGAAAGCATCCCACTGGATGCTGAACAGGCAGCACGTTTGATGGAACACCCCTGGCCGGGAAACGTTCGGGAACTGAGGAATCTGGCCGAGCGATACGTACTGCTGGGCCCTGCCGCTCTTGACGAAACGCGAGCACAGGGCCAGGAGAACGTGCCTGGCCGCCGCACACTGCCAGAGATGATGGATGCTTTCGAGCGCTCAGCCATTGTCAGCGCCTTGAACGCCTGTCAGGGCAGCATCAAGGACACCATGGTGCAGCTGGGGATTGCCCGCAAGACGCTTTATGACAAGATGAAAAAGCATGGTCTGGACAAGTCGGAATTCAAGGATTGAGCCTTGGACCCTGGCTGTCGCTCCGGCCCAACCTGTCATCTGGCGCGGATGGAAGCCCAAAAAAAACCCCAACCGTCTGGGCTGGGGTTTTTAATGCGCTAAAGCTAACAGCGATCAGTTATTCACCAACCAACGGTTGGCGTAATCACGCACTACTTCACCCGGCTCGCCACCAGTACCGCCGATGGGGGCGAAGTGGGTGCCGGACGTTGTCTCCTGGCTGTAGCGAGTCGAGTTACGACGGCAGTTGCTGGCATTGAAAGGCAGTGCCGGTGCCAGTACGTCACCGGTGCTGAAGATGCAGACAACGTCAACGTCGCTAGCCACGGGACGATCAATCTGGGTGGTGTAAACGGCGGCGATTTTCAACCCAGTTGTCCAAATGACCGCATTTAAGCAGCCAGTTTATT
>NZ_JAVVLT010000002.1:0-22237 GCF_036224885.1 Marinobacter sp. OP 3.4 | reverse complement strand
CCAGAAGCCTCAGCGTCACGCAGTAGGCTAACGAATTACCCGGACGGGACACTAGGTGCCCGGCGCCAGTCCGGCGCCGGGGATTAAGCCTGTGCCGCTTCCGCCGAGGTGTCGATGCGGTACTTGTCGGTCAGGTTGTACAGGGTGGGGCGGGTGATTCCCAGCAGGCGGGAGGCCTGGGCCATATTGAAGCCGGTGGTCTTGAGGGCCTGCATGATGGCATTGCGCTCGGCGGTTTCCCGTACCTGGCGGAGGTTGAGCTGGTTGTCTCCCGGCTCGGTGTCGCCATTCAGTTCCAGGTCGCCGGCGGTGATCCGTTTGCCCTCGGCCATGATGGTGGCCCGCTTGACCTTGTTGATCATTTCACGGACGTTGCCGGGCCAGGGGTATCCGTTGATGGCCCGCACCGCGTCGTCGCTGAACGACAGGGTGGGGCGGTCCATCTGTCGGGCCAGGCTTTGCAGCAGGGAGCGGGCGATCAACAGCGGGTCGCCCTGGCGGTCACGCAGGGCGGGTACCTCCAGGGTGATTTCACTGATCCGGTAGTACAGGTCTTCCCGAAACTCGCCGGCGTCGATCAACTGCCGGACGTCGCGGTGGGTGGCGCAGACCACCCGTACATCCACTTCCACCGGCTTGACGCTGCCCACCCGGTCCACGGAGCGTTCCTGCAGGAAACGCAATAGCTTGGCCTGCAGGGCCATGGGCATGTCACCGATCTCATCCAGGAACAGGGTGCCGCCGTTGGCGCTTTCAATCTTGCCTTTCTTGCTTTGGGTGGCGCCGGTGAAGGCGCCTTTTTCATAGCCGAACAGCTCGCTTTCCAGCAGGTTCTCGGGAATGGCCGCGCAGTTGATGGCGGCGAAGGGCTGCTCGGCCCGGTGGCTGAGGTCATGGAGGGCCCGTGCCAGCAGTTCCTTGCCGGTGCCGGTCTCGCCGGAGATCAGGGTGGTCACGTCCGTGGGAGCGACCTTTTCCAGGGTACGGCAGACCGTCAGCATCTGTGGGCTGGCAGCGACAATACCTTTGATGTTGGTGCCGTTCTGGCGGCTGGCCAGTTCCCGGTTCTCCCGTTCCAGCTCGGCCAGGCGGAAGGCGCGGTTGACCACAAAGGCGAGGATGTCCGGGTCCAGGGGCTTCTGGTAGAAGTCGGACGCGCCCATGCCAATGGCCTTGACGGCGTTCTCCTTGTCCTCGCGGCCGGTTACCACGATCACCTTGACCATGGGCGACAGCCGAAGGATATCGTCCAGCAGGGCAAAGCCTTCGGAGGCACCGCCGGGGTCCGGGGGCAGGCCCAGGTCCAGCGTGACAACCTGGGGTTCATTGCGGCGCAGGCTGGCCAGAGCCGATGCCCGGTCCGCGGCGACATCCACCTCCAGGTCACTGCTGAAACACCAGCGCATCTGACTCTGGAGGCCCGGGTCATCTTCTACGATCAGTAAGCGTTTGGTCACAACAGAATAAATCCTTTTCGTTGTTGGGAAAATTCTTCCGACCGGACACCGGGTCTCTTTCAGTTTCGGTCGAAATCAGGAGGAATGCAATCCTCCGGCCCGCCCGGGTATGGCTTCGGTCTTATCGGGGAGGGCGGTGGGCGACTCCCCGGAGGTGACGTCACGGGCCGGCTGGGCGGCGATCTTCACCGTTGGCAGCAGCACCGAAAAGCAGGACCCCATGCCCGGTTCGCTGGTGACATCGATATTACCACCAATCTGGCGGACGTATTCCCGAGCCTGATAGGCGCCGATGCCCATGCCGGTCAGCCCCTTGGTACTTTCGAACGGCTTGAAGAGCTGCATGCGGATGAATTCCTCACTCATGCCGGTGCCGCTGTCCTGTATGAATAATACCACATGGTCCGCGGAGGCCTTGAGGGTCAGTGTCACCTCCCCGTCCGGCGGCGTGGCATCCTGGGCGTTCTGGATGAGGTGGCCCAGTACGCTCCACAACTGGTCGCGGTCGGCCCGAACCATCGCCGTGTCCGGCGCTCCGGTGACCCTGGGGCGCGGCTGGTTGCGGGCGTAGTGTGACGCCAGTTCGTTGATCATCTGCTGCAGGTCAAGCGGGGCCTGGGCACCCTGTTCCGAGGCGGGCTTGCGGATATGATCCACCAGGTTCGACATCTTCTGCACCGCATGTTCCGTGGTGCTGATCATGTCATCAATAAACGCCGGGTTGTCACGATGGTGGTTGGCGTTGCGCACCAGCAGCGACAGTTGCGCGATCAAGGTCTTCAGGTCATGAACCATGAAGGCGGAGGCCTTGCTCACCGCCTCGAACTGCATGGCTCTGGAGAGCCGGTTCTGGGCATCGGCCTGGGCCAGCAGGTTACAGGTCTGACGGGCCACCACCCGCACCAGGTCAAAGTTTTCCCAGTTCAGCTCAACCCGGGCGTTGGCGCGGCCCACCAGGGTGATGCCGTAGAGCTCGTTGCCCAGGTACATGGGAATCAGCAGCCAGCCCCGGTCAAACTTGAGGATGGGGTCGGGTATTTCCAGCAGGTTATAGCGCACCGGGTCGTTACGGTACTCCTCCAGGTCGATGATCCACTCCCGGTCACCGAAGAACTGGGCCAGCTCGCAGTCGCCGTCGATACTGGTGAAACGGGGCTGGTGGAGGTTGACGGTGCTCTGGAGCATGAAATTGCCGTCTTCGTCCTGGACCCAGAGAGCGCCGGAGGAGCTTTCCACCAGGCTGGCCAGGATCCGCACGATGCGCTCCGGCAGCGGCGGATCGTCGCTCAGGTTGGCCAGCTCCCGGGTCATCTTCAGCCATTCCTCCCGGTAGTCGTACTTGTAGTCGAAGAAGTTCTGGCTGATGAACACCATCAGCCGCGCGCGGAATCGCCGGGAGGTCAGCAGCAGCGCCAGGAAGGACAGGGCCGCGGTGATGAACAGCATCTGCAGGGCATCACCCCATTCGCCGCCCAGCACCCGGACGTAATAGCCGCCTGCAGCCGCGAACAACAGGTAGATACCGGCAAACACCAGGGCGCTGACGTGGAACATGGCGTTGCGCGAGAGCTGGAATTCCACCGGCTGCTTGCGGGTGTTCATCATGGTGATGCCCAGCAGCGGGACAATCAACGTGTTCACCGCCCCCCTGGCGTCCCAGAAGCCGCTGGAAATCTGACCAAACAGCAGGGCATCGGTGTACATGAAGAAGTCGTAGGCGAACAGTGTCAGGATGCCGATGCACAGGTAACGGATACTGGAGCGGCTGGACTGCACGGAGTTGCGCCAGATCTGCTCCACCAGACAGATGCCCAGCAGCGACAGGGCGATCTGGCCCACGATCTTGAGCTTACCGCTGACCAGCGGGATATTGAGCAGGGACTCCAGCGCCGCCAGGGTAAACAGCACGAAGATTACCGAGAAGGTCAGGAAACCCAGCAGACGCCGGGTCCGGTGGGCCTCCATGCGGTGGCGGTCGGCGGACCGCAGGAGGGCCAGCAGGACGATGACCCAGCCGGCGTCCCGCAGCAGTTCCAGCAGGTAGCGAATGATAAAGGACGGCTCGCCCCATAGCTGCTGAGTGACCAGCGAGCCCGCCCAGAAGAAGGACAGTATGGCCGACAGCAGCAGCACCCGGTCCGATGTGCGGCGGAGGTAACGGGTCACGATCAGCCCGCCCAGCAGCAGGAAGGCGAGGGAGGCGGCAGCGTAGCTGATCAGTCCGAATTCATTGAACATCGACGGCACATCCTGTGATCTTTCGGGCCCCCGGGCGCCTGCGCGACATAATGACCCGCAGACTCCTAGACCGGGTGTTTGTTCTCCCGATAATAATGGAATATATCATCCAGGGTGCGTTTGGGGCGAAAACCAAATTCCTTTGCAAAATGCCGACCGTCGATGATGACCGGGTACTTGAAGAAGTCCATCAGGTAGGGCGGGAACCGTTTCAGGTTCAGCAGGCGCAGTATGGTGCGTGGCAGGATGGGTGGAATCGACGGAATGGGGACCTGCTGACAGCCGCAAAGCTCCAGCGCCCGCTGGTAGGCCACCCAGTCATCGGGAGCCACGTTGTAGATGCCTTTCTTTTTCCGCTGCCAGGCCCGCACGATCGCGTCGGCCATGTCGTCGATATGGATGAATTGCATCATGGGCGAGAACCCGGCCAGCACCGGCGCCCGCTCCCCGGACAGCAGGGTACTGATGGCGTTGCGCACACCGGGGCCGACAATGTTGCAGGGCCGCAGGATGGTGATGTTCAGGTCCGGGTAGCGCCACAGGTAGATGTTGGCCAGGTTCTCCAGTTCCACCGAATCCACCAGATCCATGGTCAGGCCGGCGGCCTTGAGGGGGGCCTCCTCGTCAATCAGCGCCGGGTTGAAGGGCATGGCACCGTACACATGGTAGGTGGACAGGATCATCAGCCGGCCAACCCCGTACTTGTGGCTGAGGTCCATCAGCTTGTGGGTGCCCAGCACATTGGCGTTGTAGCGTTGCAGGCGGGTTTCCTGGCTCGACATGATACGGCCCAGGTGGATGACGCCATCGAAGTGGAAACGCCGGAACAGGTCCTCGAAGACCCGCTTGTTGAAGTCGATGCAATAGCTGGGGATGTCGTCCCCCAGCCAGACCTGCTCGCGGAAATCCACCGCCACGATGTCACAGGTCTCGCGGAGCTGGTTGATCACTTCCTGGGCAAGGGTGCCGGCGGCGCCGGTGACCAGGATCTGTGGCCGTTTGCTTGCAGGCATCAGAATATCCTTTTTCGCTGGTTCAGTCCCTTCTTGATCATCTCGCCGACGGCGGCCTTGACCAGTTCCACCCGCGCGGTAACCTGCTCCTCGGGGATGTCGTCGTTGTCGAAGAACATGGGTTCACCAACGCAGATATGCACCTTGGCCGGAAGCACCACCGGCGCCGCCAGGGGAAAATAGGGCAGGCCCAGCAGTCTGGCCAGGGGCTTGATGTTGGCCAGGGCGGGAATGGTTTCCTCGCACCCGACCACCCCGACGGGCACCACCGTAGCATTGTATTTCATGGCCAGGTGCATGAAGCCGTTGCCGAAGCGCTTGAGCTGGTAACGGTCACGATAGAGCTTGCCGGAGCCCCGGATACCCTCCGGGAAGACAATCACCGCCTCGTCATTGGCCAGAATCTTGGCGCAGTTCACCGGGTCGCCCAGCACGCCACCGAACTGGTTCAGCAGGTTTCCCAGGTAGGGGACGGTGGGGAAGAAGCGCTCAATCATCGCCCGGGGAATGCGCGGCCTGTCCTTGCGGGAGGCCAGCGCGAAACCGATCAGCAGGCCATCGATGGGCAACTGACCGCTATGATTGGCGATGATCAGTACCGGGCCCTCCGCTGGAATCCGGTCAATGCCGTCCACTTCCACCCGGAAGTATTTCTCGTAGATCTCCCGGGTGATGGCGTACCCGATCTTGAGGGTGTCGTTGTTGTAGCCCCAGGGATCGTACCCCAGGGACCCGATCGGTTTACCGATCCGGTTGATCTGTTCTTCCAGTTCGCTGGAAACAAGACGGCGCTTGAAAAACTCTGCCAGGCTCATCGGTCATCCTTTCCTGTTCTATTCCCGCAGTATAGGCAATGGGTTCCAGTCGTCAGCCATCAGGCCGATGTTTTCGATGATTACCTGACCGGCGTCAGTTTCTGGCCAGGGTCATCGACAGGGTATGGCAGGTTCCGGGTGCCACCTGTCGACCGTCATCGGCGGCGTTGGCGGTTTCCACACAGAGCATGCCGGTCCAGGCATCGTCCGGAAAATCCGATAGCCGGCCCGCCTTTTCAGGCCCCGGGTTCCAGATCACGGTGGACTGACTGCCCTTTGCCGTCAGTTGATAGCGGTGGGGCGGCGAATGGATGTCCAGGTCCGGGGCGTCCTGATAGATCCGGTCCGTTTCCCCGTCAAAGCCTATCCTGCCTGTCTGGGATTTCCGCTGCCAGCCGTCCAGTGTGTCCAGGTAGTGGCAGCCGTCAAACCCGTAGATGTGGGTGGCCCCGATGTCGTCCGTCGGCAGGTAGGTGTGCAAGGCCTGGGTGATGGTCAGGGGCGTCGGGCCGGTGTTGTGGGTTGTCAGTTGCAGCAACAGGGTATCCGGGCGGAACAGGAAGGTCAGGGTGGCCCGGGCCTGGCCTGTCCAGGGAAATCCAGCGGTGGCATCCAGGGCAAGAGTGATGACGACCTGATCGCCGGACTCTTCGATGGCGTCCACCGACCATTGAGCGGTGCGTGCAATCCCGTGGGCCTTCCCGGTTCGTATCCGTTCCTTCACAGTATCCGGATTGCGGTCCGGGTCGCCGAACCAGGGCCAGCACACGGGAATGCCGCCGCGGATGGCGACACCGGGCTGGAAGCGGGCCGTGGGGCTCATCCACAGCCAGTTGCTGTCGCCGGTCGGGGCGAAATGCACCAAGTGGGCCCCCTGGATTGCCAGGGTGGCCTCAAATCCGGGGTGGTGAACATGGAGGGCGTCGAGGCCGTCCAGTGTTGTCCGTCGGGAATAGCGGGTCTGTGTCCAGTCGACCATGGGGTTCCTGTGGTAATTGCCTACCGGAAATTGTGGGCAGGGGCTTCCGGTTCTCTGCAGAAGTTCTAGAATGCACGTTTTTACCTTCGGGGAAAACTCCCTATGACCATTGTTTCCTCCCTCCAGGCAGGTGCCATTGCCTCTTCTTCGGAAGCCGCTTCCTCATACCCCAACGAAGGCTGGCTGGATACCATTGCCGGCCAGCTATCGGAATGGGGCTGGCTGACACTGGATGTGTCGCCGCAACTGGGGCCGGACCTGCTGACCGGACTGCGCCGGGAGGTGGAAATCCTGGAAAAGACGGCGGCCATGGAGCGTGCCGGTGTCGGGCGTGGCGCGGACTTCATCCAGGACCGTTCGGTCCGCCGTGATCGTATTGCCTGGCTCGATGGCGAAACCGCCGACCAGCAACGCCTGTTTACCTTTCTGGAGGACATCCGGGTGGGACTGAACCGTCGGCTGTTCCTGGGGCTGCAGCGTTTCGAAGCCCACTATGCCAACTACCAGCCCGGGGATTTCTACCGTCGCCACCTGGACAGTTTTCGCGGCCGTGCCTCCCGGGTGGTCAGCCTGGTGCTTTATCTCAATGAAGGCTGGGAGTCCGGTGATGGCGGAGAACTGCAGGTGTTCAATCGGGAAAGCCCGGGGGAAATCTGTGGCCGCGTATCGCCGGAGGCGGGCAGGGTGGCCCTCTTCATGAGTGAAGAGGTGCCCCATGAGGTGCTGCCGGCGAGTCGCTCCAGGCACAGTATCGCGTGCTGGTTCCGCCAGGACGTGGTGCCGGTCCCCCTGACGGGTGTCTGATTGGATGGAAACGGGTGACTTCTGGGGATTGATACCATCCCCACCTGCTGCTACTATGCGCGCCGCGCTCGGGTAATCCGGGCCATCGTTATGGTGGTCCTGCTGGTGCCCCCGCAACGATAAACCGTGAACCCGGTCAGGCCCGGAAGGGAGCAGCCGCAGCGGTGGATTCGTGTGCCGGGGTGTCGCTGGTGGGGCCACCCCCAGTTTTCTCCCGCTGTTCTAGTCAGTCTCCATACCCTCTATTCCCCGTTGCCCGCTAACCTTCACCGGGTTACCGTCAGCCGCCGCGCTGAATACCACCACCTTGTTCCGCCCCTGTTCCTTGGCCCGATAGAGCGCCGCATCGGCTTCCCGGATAATATCGCCCCACTCGATCCGACGGTTGGCGGAAAAGATCGGCGCCAGTCCGGCGGTCAGGGTATGGCGGATAAAGTGACCGTCGTACTGGGTGGGATATTGCTCGAAGGTCTGGCGGATGCGTTCGGCAATGCGTAGGGCCTGGTCCTCTTCCCGCACCTGGATCAGCATGGCGAATTCCTCCCCGCCGTAGCGAAGACAGGTATCCCCGGGGCGGCAATGGGTGCGCAGCAGGCGCCCGAATGCCCGCAGGACGCAGTCGCCAGCATCGTGACCGTACTGGTCGTTCAGTTCCTTGAAATGGTCCAGGTCGATCATGATCAGGTAGACGGGGTCTCCGGTCTGCCGGAACCGGGCCTGGTAGTGTTCCAGTGCCTGGGGGAACACCCGCCGGTTATTGAGCCCGGTCAGGGCGTCCTGCCGGGCCAGGGTGAGCGCCTGCCGCCGGTCCCGTTCCCAGGCGATCAGGCGTTCCCCCAGGGCGACCAGCAGCAGGCAGGATTCCAGTACCGCACTGATCTGGGTGAACACGAGCGGGTCCATGCCCCAGTTGAACAGCGGCGTGCCGGCACTGAGCACGCTGATCAGGAGGCCTATGCCATACATGGTCCAGGCCAGGGCATACCAGCGGGCGTAGTGCTGACCACGACGCCACGCCAGGTAACCAATCACTGGCAGTGCCGCCAGAATTGCCAGCGACGCGAAGGACAATGCCAGAACGGGTTCGTAGACCCCCAGGAGCCGGAGGCCGATGCCCGCTGCCATAATCACCTGGAGAATGATGGCGCCCCGGTTGAACAGCGGAAGCTTGTCCCTGGCCTTGAGGAAATGCCGTGAGAACTGCAGGGCGGTGATCGACGTGGCCAGGAACAGGATATGAAAGCCCTCGTTATGCAGAAACATCGATGAGGGCCACAGGTACTGGTAGGCAAAGCCGTTCAGTGCCGCCCACATCAGCGTGCTGAAGGCCAGGAACAGGGCGTAGTGAAGGTAGACCACCTGGCGAAGCAGGGCTGCGCCAAGCAGGGCAATCAACAGCAGGGTGCCCATGATGCCGAAGAAGACGCCGTAGGCCATGTACTCGCCACGGCTGCGTTCCGCGAAGCGGGATGTTTCGGACAGGTGCAGGTTCAGGCTGACGGAGTCGGCCCTGTTCGGGGCGTAGGCCATCTTTACGTACAGGTCGGTGACTCCGCCGGCCGCGGTTTCATGGGGGAAGGCCAGGGTGCGATAGGCCAGGGGGCGGTCATCAAACGGAACCCGGTCACTGAGGGAGACCTCCCTGAGGGTGTCATCGCCGTCCGCGTAATAAAGGGTGATATGGTCCAGGTAGCTGGTTTCGTGATGCAGCACCCAGGGCATGCTGTCGGTACCCCCGGTATTGTCCAGTCGGAATCGCACCCAGAACGTATCGCCGGTAATGCCCTGGTTGACGCTGGCGGCGGTCAGGGGCCGGAAGTCCCTGTCCCGGACATCCTCCAGGGTGCTGTCTTCAGCCGTACTCAGATATTCCGCCGGTGCCCGGATCAGCTCGTGTTGCAGTCCGCTGATATCAATGGCGGGCAGGGATGCGCCTGCGGGCACTGCCAGGGCGAGGAGTGCAGTCAGTGCAACAATGGTCAGGGGAGTGATGAATGTTCGCAAAGGCGGGACCGTGCTGGACAACAATCTCAGGGTGCAATCCAAGCATAGAGCAATGGCGACCCGGTAGGAATAGTTTGATTGGTAACTGCATGTTACCGGTTGTGAGCCGGTTTCCGAAGACGATACTTTTCACCTTCTTATGATACCGGGTCCGTGCTAAGGTTAGCGCCATTAACCAGCCGTAGTTGATGGATCATGAGTTACCAGGTACTAGCCCGCAAATGGCGCCCCCGCACGTTCAGCGACATGGTCGGTCAGGAGCATGTGCTCCAGGCCCTGGTCCATGCCCTGGAACATAACCGCCTGCATCACGCCTACCTGTTTACCGGCACCCGTGGCGTGGGCAAGACCACCATTGGTCGCCTGCTGGCCCGCTGCCTGAACTGTGAGACCGGCATTACCGCCAACCCCTGCGGCGAATGCAGCAGTTGCCAGGAAATCCTCGACGGCCGCTTTGTCGACCTGATCGAGATCGACGCCGCCTCCCGCACCGGCGTGGATGACATGCGGGAACTGACCGACAACGTCCAGTATTCCCCCACCCGCGGACGCTACAAGGTGTACCTCATTGACGAGGTGCACATGCTCACCAACCAGTCCTTCAACGCCTTCCTGAAAACGCTGGAAGAGCCTCCGGAACACGTCAAGTTCCTGCTGGCCACTACCGATCCCCAGAAGCTGCCGGTGACCGTGCTGTCCCGGTGTTTGCAGTTCAACCTCAAGCGCATGACACCCGAGCATATTGTCAGCCACCTGCGTTACATCCTGGGGGAGGAGACGGTACCCTTCGAGGAACCGGCGTTGTGGCAACTTGCCCGGGCGGCGGACGGCAGCATGCGGGATGCCCTCAGCCTGACCGATCAGGCCATTGCCTTCGGCAACCAGAAACTGGCGGCCAGTGACGTCAGCAGCATGCTCGGCACCATCGACCAGCGGGATGTGGAGAAGCTGGTGGACGCCCTGGTCCACAGCAACGGGCCCGAGCTGCTGGCGGAGATCGACCGGATCTCGGACTTCGCACCGGATTTCAGTGCCATCCTGGCCGACCTGCTGGCCCTGTTCCACCGCATCACCATGGAACAGGTGGTACCCGGCAGCGCTGATAACGCCATGGGCGATGCCCATCGGGTACAGGAACTGGCCCGCCAGTTGAGCGCCGAGGACGCCCAATTGTTCTACCAGGCCGCCCTGGTGGGGCGGAAGGATCTGGAGATTACGCCGGATGCGCGCATGGGCTTCGAGATGACCCTGCTGCGTATGCTGGCCTTCCGGCCGGGGGCCGAGCGTCGCGATCCGCCGCTTGTGGGTTCGGGCGCGCCGGAGGGGAACCGGGCCCGGGAGGGATCCACCGAAGGCGGTTCCGGCGACCGGGAGGCCGGTGAAGAACCTGCCCCTGCGGCGGCAGAGGCCGGCTCTCAGCACTCCACGCCGGAGACATCCGTTGCTCCCGCCCCGGAACCGTCAGCGCCGGCACCGCAACCGGAGCCCGGGAGCGCCGAACCTGCGGGTACGGGGATGCCAGCCGGTACCGAAGCAGGGCAGAGTCACGGCCCGCCACCGGTGGATAGTCCTCAGCCAGCGCCTGTTGACAATCCGGAGCCTGCCCCCATGAACAGTTCCGGGCAGGATGTCCAGGCCCGGTCAGCGGACGGGGTGGTGGACGCTGAACCAGCGATGCCAGCGGACGACCCTCAGCCACAGCCGTCGCAACTGGCGCAGGAAACGACACCATCGCCAATGGCCGAAGCCCCATCAGAAGACGACAGCCTGATGGCCATGGCGGACCAGATGGCCGCCGGTGCCGAGGCGGTGGATGATGTGCCCTGGGAGTCACCGGAGGCGGAACCGATGCCGGCCATGGCCGACCCGGAACCCGCACCGGAACCGGCTGCGCCTGCGCCGGAACCCCAGGCACCGGTCCCTTCGGAGCCGGCTGAACTGCTCAATGCGGAGGGATTTGTCTGGGCCCGGGATTTCCGGCAGCTCGGTATCGTGGGCATGCCCGGCAACCTGGCCAGCCAGGCCGCCTGTGAGCGGGATGGCGATCGCTTCCTGCTGACCATGGATGAGGGACACTACCGGCTGCTCACTGAACGCCACCGGGAAAAGATCCTGGAGGGGCTGCGGGGCGCCTTTGGCGATGGCGTCACGTTGGACGTCGTCCAGGGCGATGCCGGCGACCAGACCCCCATTGGCTGGGAAACCCGGGAAAAGGCCCGGCGCCAGCAACAGGCCGAACAGGCCATTGACCAGGATCCGAATGTGAACGCCATTGTGGAACGGTTTGAGGGACGGGTCGTCAAAGAGAGTATCCGGCCCCTTCAGAAGTCCGCCGGTTAGGAAGCCTCTGGATAAAAGGCTCCCCAGGCACACAACATTATGAGGTACACGACATGATGAATGGTATGGGCGATATGATGAAAAAGGCCCAGCAGATGCAGGAAGAAATGCAGAAGGCCCAGGAGGAAGCCGCCAAGTCGGAGGTGACCGGTGAGGCTGGAGCCGGGCTGGTCAAGGTCTCCATGAACGGTCGCCACGATGTCCGCAAGGTGGATATCGACGATTCCCTGCTGTCGGAAGACAAGGAAGTACTGGAAGACCTGTTGGCGGCCGCGATCAACGACGCGGTACGGCGCGTGGAAGCGGACCAGAAGGAGCGCATGTCCGGATTGATGTCGGGCATGGGACTGCCGTCGAACTTCAAGATGCCGTTCTGACGGCCGATAGCTAACGGGCGGTGCCCTGACAGGGGCGCTGACTGATCCAACGTTGTCATTGCAGGAGTACGGATGGCTTTCAGCCCACTGGTGGATGAACTGGTTGAATCCCTGAGGTGTCTGCCGGGGGTAGGGCAGAAGACCGCCCAACGCATGGCCTTTCACCTGCTGGAGAAAGGCCGCGCCGGTGGCGAACGGTTGTCGGAGGCCCTTTCCTCCGCCATGACCGGGGTGCGCCGCTGTGACAGCTGTCAGAACTTCTCCGACACCCCCATCTGCCCCATCTGCGAGAACCCTGAACGTCGCAGCGGCACCATTTGCGTGGTGGAAAGCCCCTCTGACCTGCTGGCCATTGAGCAGGCCGGGGACTACCACGGCGGTTATTTCGTGCTGATGGGGCACCTGTCGCCCATCGACGGCGTCGGCCCGGAAGACATCGGTGTGGAGCGGCTGCTGCGCCGGGTGCGGGAAGAGGGCGTGACGGAGCTGATCCTGGCCACCAACCCGACCGTGGAAGGTGAGGCCACCGCCCATTACATTGCCGACCGCCTGGATGGTTCCGGTGTGCTGACCACGCGATTGGCCCATGGCATTCCCGTTGGCGGGGAGCTGGGTTATGTGGACGGCTTTACCCTGACCCACGCCTTCCGTGGCCGCAAGCCACTGGCGGAATGATCCATGGCTGACCGGGAGTTTACATGAACCAGGCCCTGCCGACCGTGCCGCCGATACCCGACGTGTCCCGCTGGCTCACCACCGTTGAAGCGCTGGACGCCTGGCTGTCCGAACACCGGGGCCAGCCCCTCGCACTGGATACCGAATTCGAACGGGTATCCACCTTCTTTCCCATTCCCGGACTGGTGCAGCTGGGTGCTGGCGGCTCCCTGAAGCTGGTGGACCCCTCCGTGGCCGAACAGTCCACCCGTTTCCGGGAAACCCTGGCGGACAGTGAGCGCCCCAAGCTGCTGTACGCCATGGGCGAAGACCTGGAGCTTTTCCGGCACTGGCTGGAGCTGGAGCCCCGGGGCTTGCTGGATCTGCAGCTTGGCTCGGCGCTGGCGGGGGCCGGCTTCTCCGTGGGCTACGCCCGCCTGGTGGAATCCCTGTTCGGGGAAGCCCTGGACAAGTCCGCCACCCGTTCCGACTGGCTGGCCCGACCGCTGACTCCGGCGCAGGAGCAGTATGCCCTGGACGATGTGCGCTTCCTGGAGCCGCTGTACCGATGGGTCGCCGACAGACTGGCAGAGCGGGGCCTGGAGAGCGCCCTGGCGGAAGAATCCGACCGTTTCGCCGCGGACCTGCTGGCACAGTCGGAACCCGCCGATGCCTACCTCAAACTTAAGGGTGGCTGGCAGTTGCCACCGGAAAAGCAGCAGGTGCTACGGGCGCTGGTGGTATGGCGTGAACAGGAATGCCGCCGCCGTGACCGGCCCCGGAACCGGGTGCTGGCGGACCCCGCGCTGATTGGTATCGCCGACCGCCTGCCGGACAGCGCTGGCGCCCTGGCGTCGGTTGATGGTGTGCCCCCGGTGGTGGTGCGCCGCTTTGCTGACCAACTCCTGGCACTGGTCCGGGAGGCGCGGGATTCCGGTGAAGTGCCCGGAGTGCTGATCGACCGACCGCTGACGCGGTCGCAGCAGGATCTCTATCGTCGGATAAAGAAAGCGATGGTCCGTGCCGCCGATCAGGCGGACGTGCCCGTGGAACTGCTGGCCCCCCGCAAACGCCTGGAGGCCCTGCTGCGTGAGCGGAATCCGGCCAGCGGTGACCTGGGATTCTTCGATGCGGGATGGCGGGCCCGGGTACTGGCCAGTGAGCGTGCCGGCATCGTGGCATTACTTGAGCAACAGGAAAACCATGACTGACAAGACCTTTGTGTCCGTCTTTCGCAGCAGTGCGAAGGAGGATACCTACCTCTACGTAAAGCGGGGGCAGGACTGGAACGAACTGCCGGAATCTCTGAGGGAGATCTTCGGGCAGCCGGTCCACGCCCTGGACCTGGTGCTGACGCCGGACCGCAAGCTGGCCCGCATTACCGGCCGGGAGGTGCTGGAGGCGCTCCGGGACAAGGACTACTACCTGCAGCTTCCGGAGAAATCGGACAGCTATATCGTGGCGTTCAAGGAAAAGCTCAGGGATTTCGGTGCGTGATGGCGGACATTCCCTTCTGGCAGCGTAAGCGCCTTGAGGACATGACAGCGTCGGAATGGGAGTCCCTGTGCGACGGCTGCGGCAAGTGCTGTCTGGAGAAGCTGGAGGATGATGAGACCGGTGACGTGTATTATACCGACCTGGCGTGCAGCCAGATGGATACCGCCACCTGCCAGTGCCAGAGCTACCAGAATCGCCAGCAGGTGGTCCCCGGGTGCACGGTGCTGACGCCGGACAACGTTCACCGGTTCCACTGGTTGCCAACCACCTGTGCCTACCGGACCCTTGCCGAGGACCGTCCGCTGCCGGACTGGCACCCGCTGCGCTCCGGCGACCCGGACACGGTCCACAAGGCGGGCGTCTCGGTCGCCCACCGGGTGATGCCGGCCAGCGACGTGCCCGAGCAGGACTGGGAAGAACACATAATTCATTGGGTATTGTAAAGGATCCACTAAGACCTATGACTGACTCTCTGCCGATCGCCGCGCTGGATACCGACTCCCAGACCGCCTACGCTTTGTTCTGGACGATCTATGCGGCAGGCTTCGCCCTGTTCTACTGGGCCATGTCCAGGCTGATCCGCTGGCTGCCCCTGTATGGCGCCCGCACCTTCGTGAAGGCGGCCCTGATCGTGCTCATCGCCACCCCGGTCCAGTCCGCCACGGTGGAGGGCTGGTGGGTGCCAGCCTGGCTCTATGGAGGCTACGAGACCTTCCTGGGGGACCCATCGGAAGCGGCCCGTGCCTTCTTCAACATGGGCGCCGCCGCCATGGTCATGCTGCTGGTGTGGATACTGGACCTGGTGCGCTACCGCTTCACCCGTCGCTGAACCGGGGCTGACAAAGCCTCCAGGTCATGGTCTCCCGGATGCCGGGAGTCCGGAACATAGCCCGATAACAACAAGAGGACCTGTTCATGGCGTTGCGAAAGCTGCTTTTCACGTTGACCCTCCTGTCGACGTTGACGCTTTCACCGGTACAGGCCCAGGAAGGGCAGACCACGCCCGCCCGTGATGTGCGGGTGGTGGTGGATATTTCCGGCAGCATGAAGCTGAACGACCCGGACAATCTCCGGCGCCCCGCCGTCAGGCTGATTGCCCGGCTGTTGCCCGATGGCACCCCGGTGGGGCTGTGGACCTTTGGCCGGATGGTCAACATGCTGGTGCCCCACGATGCCCTGGACGACGAACTGCGGAATACGCTGATTTCGGACTCCGACAGGATCAATTCGGTGGCCCAGCGTACCAATATCGGCGGCGCCATCGAGGAAGCCGCCGATAACTGGTACGCCCCGGACCGTTCCCTGTCCAATACCCATCTCATCCTGCTCAGTGATGGCAAGGTAGACATCTCCCCGGACCAGGCCAGCAACGACCGTGAGCGTAATCGCATCCTGGAGGAACTGGTGCCGGCCCTGGCGGAGCAGGGGCTCACCATCCATACCATCGCCCTTTCCGGCGAGGCGGACCTGGATCTGCTGGGTGCGATTGCCGATATGACCGGTGGCGTCGCCCGGGTGGCGGACTCGGCGGACGAACTGAGTCGACTCTTCGCCGACACCATGGGCCAGGCTGTTCCCGCCGACGAAGTGCCGCTGGAAGACAACGGCTTCACGGTGGATGGCGGCGTTGAGGAATTCACCGCCCTGATATTCAGTGCCACCCCACCGGCCCAGCGGGAACTGGCGCTGGTGAACCCCGAAGGCGAGCACTATGGGCCTGACGTTGAAAACGAGACCGTGCGCTGGGCCCGGGAGGCCGGATATGACCTGATCACCGTCACCCGACCCGTTGCCGGGGACTGGCAGGTGGAAGGCACGCTGGGGGAGGGCAGCCGCGTGACCGTGGTGAGCGACCTGCGGCTTCAGGTGGAACCCATACCGGCCCGCTTCCGCTTGGGGGAGGAGGTGGACCTCCGGGCCTTCTTTACCGAGGAAGGGGAACGGATCACCGATCCGGACTTTCTGGGCGTGATCACGGTCACCCTCAGCATGACCACGGAGGACGGTCGCCGTGGCAGCCGCGAACTCAGCGAGGACCAGCCGCCGGCGGACGGCATCTACCAGGACACCATTGCCAGGCTGCCCGAGCCGGGTCAATACCTGCTTGAGCTGGAGGCCGACGGGAGCACCTTCTCCCGCAAGTATCGCAAGACCCTGGTTCTTGAGGCGCCGGAAGGCGCAACGCCCGGTCCGGCGGATAAAGACAGCGTGCCCCTGACCCCGGAAGCCGGGGACGACGCTGACCAGGCAGGGACAGACCCCGGTTCCCAGCCGGAATCAGAAGGTCCCATCGATCTTTCCCAGCTTGAGGAACCGGCACCTGAGCCGGATACGGCGCCTGAACCTCCGGCGAAACCCGAACCCGCAGCCCAACCGGAAGACTTGCCCGAGACCGATACCTCACCACAGCCTGCGGACGCGGAGCCATCACTGACTGACCGCCTGTTGGCCTGGTGGCCCTGGGCCGCCGGAGGGCTGGGGGCACTGGTCCTGGCCGGTGGCATCCTCCTGGGGCTGAAGCGCCGCCGTGGGAGCAGCGACGACGATCCTTCAACAGATACGTCCAGCGACGATTCGGAAGAAACTGATCCGGCTTCCCCCGATGATGTGGAAACGGCGTCGTCGGAGGAGGCCACTGTGGTTGACGACAGCCCCCGACCAGATCCCGAGGTGGAACAAGCCGAACCCGCCGCCAAACCGACGGACGAGGAGCCTTCCACCGAAGCGTCGCAGGAGGGTGCCGAGTCGCCGGAGGACGAGCCGGCGGAAGACGATGACGAGGAATTCGGGCTGGAGGATTTCGACCTGTCGGATATCGACGATCTGCCTGATCTGGAGACGGATGAGGACGAAAACGAACGCGAGAAACCGTCCGATGAGGACAAGAAGCCGAAAGAGTAACGCCGCTGGCGCTTATCACTGACGGGTAAAAAAATTATACTCTTGCACCATTACCGATTACCGGGGCGTGATCTGGTTGTTTCCTACCATGATCCCCGGCGCACATTTACCCGTTACACCGAACACAGGATCCAATGTCAT
This sequence comes from Marinobacter sp. OP 3.4, assembly GCF_036224885.1. Classification (NCBI taxonomy): domain Bacteria; kingdom Pseudomonadati; phylum Pseudomonadota; class Gammaproteobacteria; order Pseudomonadales; family Marinobacteraceae; genus Marinobacter; species Marinobacter sp. OP 3.4. The sequence continues at coordinate 5,017 of NZ_JAVVLT010000002.1, read as the reverse complement.
GAAGTTCACCGGTACCGATAAATACGTCGCAACAGAAGATCTGCAAATGGCGGTCAACGCCGCCGTCGCCCTGCAACGTCCATTGCTGATCAAGGGCGAGCCCGGTACCGGCAAGACCCTGCTGGCGGAGGAAATGGCCGAGGGACTTGGTCTGAGGCTGATCCCCTGGCACATCAAGTCCACCACCAAGGCCCAGCAGGGCCTCTATGAGTACGACGCCGTCTCCCGTCTGCGGGACTCCCAGCTCGGCGACGAGAAGGTCAAGGACATCCGCAACTACATCGTCAAGGGCAAGCTCTGGGAGGCGTTCGAGGCGGACGAGCAGGTGGTGCTCCTGATCGATGAGATCGATAAGGCGGACATCGAGTTCCCCAACGACCTGCTGCTGGAACTGGACCGCATGGAGTTCTTCGTTTACGAGACCCAGCAGTTCGTCAAGGCCAAACAGCGTCCCATCGTCGTGATCACCAGTAATAACGAGAAGGAACTGCCGGACGCCTTCCTGCGCCGCTGCTTTTTCCACTACATCAACTTCCCGGAACACGACACCATGCAGCACATTGTGGACGTGCACTTCCCGGGTATTCAGCAGGATATTGTCCGGGACGCCCTGGAGGTCTTCTTCGACGTGCGCAAGGTGCCGGGCCTGAAGAAGAAACCGTCGACCTCCGAGCTGATCGACTGGCTCAAGCTGCTGATGGCCGATGACCTGTCCCGCAAGATGCTGCAGGAGAAAGACACCAGCAGCGCCCTGCCGCCGCTCTACGGCGCGCTGGTCAAGAACGAGCAGGACGTGCACCTGCTGCAGAAGCTGGCCTTCATGGCCCGCCGCAAGAAGTGATGCAGGGCGTCCGGGGCAGGGGGCTGCCCCGGCGGACATTTGATTCAACGGCCTCTTCTGGGAGGACGCCATGCTGATAGATTTTTTCATGGAAGTTCGTGCAGCCAGGGTGCCCGCCAGCCTGCGCGAATACCTTGACCTGCTGGAGGCCCTGCAGAAGCGGCTCGCCTTCGCGGATATGGAGGAGTTCTACTACCTGGCACGCCTGTGTCTGGTGAAGGATGAACGCCATTTCGACAAGTTCGACCGGGCCTTTGACGCCTATTTCAAGGGCATCGAGAACCTGGACGAACTGATGGAGGCGCTGATACCGGACGACTGGCTGCGGGCCGAGTTCGAGAAGCAGCTTTCCGAGGAGGAAAAGGCGCAGATCGAGTCCCTGGGTGGCCTGGAGGAACTCATCGACACCTTCAAGAAGCGCATGGAAGAGCAGAAGGAGCGCCACGAGGGGGGTAACAAGTGGGTCGGTACCGGGGGCACCTCGCCGTTTGGTGCCAATGGCTACAACCCCGAGGGTTTCCGCATCGGCCAGAACGAGGGCCGTCACGGTCGTGCGGTGAAAGTCTGGGAGAAACGCCAGTTCCGGGACCTGGACGACAGCATCACCCTGGGCATCCGCAACATCAAGGTGGCGCTGCGCCGGCTCCGCAAGTTTGCCCGCCAGGGCGCCGCGGACCAGCTGGATATGGACGACACCATCCGCTCCACGGCCCGCAATGCGGGTTACCTGGACCTGAAGATGGTGCCGGAGCGCCATAACGCGGTGAAGGTGCTGCTGTTCTTCGACGTGGGTGGCTCCATGGATCCCCATGTGAGGGTCTGCGAGGAACTGTTCTCCGCCGCGCGGATGGAGTTCAAACACATGGAGTACTTCTACTTCCATAACTTCATCTACGAATCGGTGTGGAAGAAGAATGTGCGCCGTCTCAACGAGACTACACCCTTGTGGGACGTACTGCACAAGTACAGTTCCGACTACAAGGTGATCTTTATTGGTGACGCCACCATGGCCCCCTACGAGATTACCCATCCCGGTGGTTCCATCGAGCACTGGAACGAGGAAGCCGGTGCGGTCTGGTTCCAGCGGGTGTACGAGCATTTCAACAAGGTGGTGTGGATCAACCCGCTGCCGGAGAGCTACTGGGGGCGGGGCGGCTCACTGGGTATTACCCGCCAGCTGGTGGGTGATCACATGTACCCGCTTACCATTGAGGGCCTGGAATCGGCCATGCGCTACCTGAGCAAGTAAGCCCGACCGGGTGACTCCCGTCACAGGGAGCTGATAGCGGAATGACACCAGATCCAGCCCGGCCCTTGTGCCGGGCTTTTGGGTATCTGGTAAAAAATAAGACATTTTCAGTTAACGTCTCATTGTGATTCAATCCGCCCTGAGCCTCGAAGGTCAGGGGCTCTCTGTTATGCCCTGGTTTGCCGAGATGGAACCTCGCGCCGTATTCCGGGGCTCCCTAACTCATTTTAAGTCAGGAAGGAACCTGTTCTATGAACAAGAAAATGTTTGCTGTCAGCGTACTCGTCTCCGGAATGGGCATGAGCTCCGTGGCCATGGCCAACCCCGTCTGTGAAGCGCAAAAGGCCGCTGCGCCGGACCTGGTGGGTGCGCGGGATAGCGATACCGCCATTGAGGAGGTGTATTCCGCCATTGACGAGAACGCCAGCAGCGAAGCTTCCGCCACTGTGCTGAAGGAATCTGTCGCCCAGATCTATGCCGACGAGAACATGGGCCTGGACGCCGCTTCCGAACTGATCCTTTCCAATTGTGAGTCAAAACTGGGCGCCTGATGCCGCCCCGGTGCCGGTTCAGGCAGTGCCGGCACCAACTGCTGACCGATGTCCGGCCTGTTCCCTTATCCCACCTGTAACCCGTCAACCAGACATGTCTTGTCCGGTGATGAATCAGTATAAAAAAAGCCGATACACGGTTGAGAGTGTATCGGCCAAGCTCGGCATTTAACGTCAGGCACCTCCAGTAAGTACCTGCGTCAGCATTCCTTAAGCACGATCGTTGCCATGATTGAAAAGTTCCTGATAAACAGGAAGGTAGGTCTATCCAAGGTGCCTGTCCCGTTAGGTTAGGCACGGGACTGTAAAATAGGCTGACATAAATACGCGACGATCGTCACAATCACTGTCAGGATTCCATGTCCGGGGGGCGCGGCATCTACCTGAATGCAGCCAAAACTGATATTCTCGCCTTTCTTTATAAGGCTGATACTTTAGTCTGCTTGTTTTTTTGCCGGAAGCTGTTCCGGCGGAAGCTGGCTGGATGGATGGTATCCCGACATGCTGCGGCAGTCCGGGCTGGGCAGGGAAGCAGGGTTGGCTGGACTGCGACACTATAATCATAAAGTGATAACAGGAGATGGTGCGATGGACTTAGAACAGTTCTATCAGGACAAGTATCCACCCGGTATTCCCCGCGAGATTGATCTGAACAAATACCAGAGCATGGTGGATGTGTTTGAGCAGGCGGCGAAAAAGTACGCTGACCGGCCTGCATTCAGCGCCGTTGGCGTGACCCTGACCTATGGTGACCTTGACGCCCAGAGCCGTAACTTCGCCGCCTGGCTGCAGAACAAGACCAACCTGAAACCGGGCGATCGGATTGCCGTCCAGATGCCCAACGTAACCCAGTATCCTGTCATTGTCTTTGGTGCCATGCGGGCCGGTCTGGTGGTGGTCAACACCAACCCCCTGTACACCACCCGTGAAATGGAACACCAGTTCAACGATTCCGGTGCCAAGGCCCTGGTGGTGCTGGCCAATATGGCGTCCAACGCGGAGAAGGTATTGCCGCAGACCGGCATCGAGCATGTGATCGTCACTGAACTGGCAGACATGCACTCTCCCCTGAAACGCACCCTGATGAATGCGGCCGTGAAGTACCTCAAGAAGATGGTACCTCCCTTCAACCTGCCCCAGGCCCACAAGCTGCCGGCAGTGCTGGCTGCGGGTGCCAAGGAAAAGCTGGACCAGGCCAAACCCACCCAGGATGACCTGGCGGTGCTGCAGTACACCGGTGGTACCACCGGCGTTGCCAAGGGCGCGATGCTGACCCACGGCAACCTGGTGGCCAACCTGTTGCAGACCCGGGCCATGCTCGAGGACAAGATCGACGAGGGTCAGGAGGTGATCATTGCGCCGCTGCCCCTGTACCATATCTACTCGTTCACCCTGAACTGCGGCATCATGCTGGAGGCCGGCGGCCACAACGTGCTGATCCCCAACCCGCGGGATATTCCTGGCTTCATCAATGAACTCAAGAAGTTCAAGTTCACCTCCTTCCTGGGCCTGAACACCCTGTTCAACGGTCTGATGGCCCATGAGGACTTCAAGGACCTGGACTTCAGCCACATGAAGATGACCTCGTCAGGTGGTATGGCCCTGACCAGCGCCACGGCGAAGAAGTGGCATGACGTGACCGGCGTGGAAATCGGCGAAGGCTACGGCATGACCGAAACCTCCCCGGTGGTGACCCTGAACCCGCCCAGCGCCATCCAGCTTGGCACCATCGGCCTGCCCATCTGCAATACCCTGTGCAAGATCATTGACGAGGATGGCAACGAGCTGCCCCTGGGCGAGCCAGGCGAGCTTTGCGTCAAGGGTCCGCAGGTGATGCGAGGCTACTGGCAACGGCCGGAGGAAACCCAGAAGTCCTTCACCGAGGATGGCTTCCTGCGCACCGGCGATATTGCGCTGATCCAGGAGGATGGCTATATCCGCATCGTTGACCGCAAGAAGGACATGATCATCGTGTCCGGCTTCAACGTCTATCCGAACGAAGTGGAGGACGTGGTAAGCGGCCATCCCAAGGTGCTGGAGTGCGCCGCCGTGGGTATTCCGGACGAGAAAACCGGCGAAGCGGTGAAGATGTTCCTGGTGCCGTCCGATCCGAGCCTCAAGGAGGAAGAACTCAAGGAGTTCTGCCGTGAGCGCCTGACCGCCTACAAGGTGCCCAAGAACTTCGAGTTCCGCGATGAGTTGCCCAAGACCAACGTGGGCAAGATCCTGCGTCGCGAACTGCGAGACGAGGAGATGAAGAAACACCAGTAACCTGGCGAGCGGTTCATCCCGAAAAGCCCTGCTCCGGCAGGGCTTTTTCGTTGTGCGCCAGGCATGGCGCGTAGCGCCTTGACGGCGCTGTTCCGGTGCAGGTGG
>NZ_JAVVLT010000001.1:0-22860 GCF_036224885.1 Marinobacter sp. OP 3.4 | reverse complement strand
GGCCGTGTCCGTCGAAGTGGGGCGCATTCTACAGCCTCACCGTTTTCTGTCAACGACCAATACGAACTTTTTTAGGGCGGTCTCGGTTTGCCGCTACACTATCGAATACTATTTATCCGAATCGGTCATTTTTCAACCGATTTACAGAAAAACTACAGATCCACCTTCACCGCCGCAGCTGCGTCACTCGCCAACTGCCGTGCCTCATCGATGGTCTGTCCCCTGGCCACAACCACCCCCATGCGCCGGCGCCCCTGGAGCTCAGGCTTGCCGAAAAGGCGGAGCTGCACATCCGGCTCGGCAAGAACCTCCTCGAGATTGCCGAAGGTAGGCTGATCCGACTCACCTTCCGGAAGGATCACCGCAGACGCGGACGGACCATTCTGGCGTATCGCCGGCACCGGCAACCCCATGATGGCCCGGGCATGCAGGGCAAACTCGGACAGATCCTGGGAGATCAGCGTGACCAGCCCGGTATCGTGGGGGCGCGGCGAGACCTCGGAAAACCAGACCTCATCCCCTTTTACAAACAGTTCCACCCCGAATACGCCATAACCGCCCAGATCAGCGGTGATGGCCTCCGCGATGGCGCGACTTCTTTTCAGAGCCAGCGGACTCATGGGCTGGGGCTGCCAGGATTCCCGGTAGTCGCCATCTTCCTGACGGTGACCGATGGGATCGCAGAAGCTGACGCCATCCCGGTGACGGACCGTCAGCAGGGTGATTTCATAGTCGAAGTCGATAAAACCTTCGATGATCACCCTGCCCTTGCCGGCGCGCCCACCGGTCTGGGCGTAATCCCAGGCAGCTCCAATGTCGTCCTGGCTCCGCACCAGGCTCTGGCCCTTGCCGGACGAACTCATTACCGGCTTTACGACACAGGGGAAGCCAATCTCGGCCACGGCCTGCTCAAAGGCCTCGCGGGTTTCGGCAAAACGATAGGGGGAGACGGGCAGCTCCAGCGCTTCCGCGGCCAGGCGCCGGATCCCCTCCCGGTTCATGGTGAGGTTGACCGCCCGCGCGGTTGGCACAACGCGATACCCTTCCTGCTCCAGTTTGACCAGTTCACCGGTGGCGATGGCCTCAATTTCCGGAACGATGAGGTGCGGCTTTTCCTGTTCGATGACCGCCCTCAGGCTGGCCGGATCCAGCATATCGACAATATGGCTGCGGTGAGCCACCTGCATGGCGGGCGCATTGGCATACCGGTCGCAGGCAATGACCTCCACCCCCAGGCGCTGCAGCTCGATCACAACTTCCTTGCCCAGTTCCCCCGAGCCACACAGGAGAACCCGGTAGCCATTTGCCTTCAGTGGTGTTCCGATGGAAACGCTCATGGGATATCTGCCAGCCCCCTGTGCTGATTAAATCAGGCTATTCTCTTCGCGCCGGGCAACCTTCTCCAGGACCTGCCTGCGCTCGTCGTTGGTCATGGATGTCCACCGCAGGATCTCATCGCCCGTGCGGTGGCATCCGATACACACATCATTCTCGTCCAGTGCACAGACGGCCACGCATGGCGACCGTACCCTGTCCTGATCCGCCATCACTCCCCGCCTTTCCAGGGTTCAACAGGCTTGAGAGAACTCATGTAACGGGCCGCATTCTCGACATAGTGCGCGGCGCTGAGCTCCAGCATCTTCTTCTGGTTATCACTCAGCTCCCGTTTGACGCGCCCCGGCGCACCGATGACCAGGGAGCCGTCCGGCACTTCCATGCCTTCGGGGATCAGGGTGTTGGCGCCGATCAGGCAATGCTTGCCGATCCGGGCCCCGTTCAGCACCACGGCGTTTATGCCGATCAGGGAGTAGTCACCAATCTCGCAGCCGTGCAGCATGGCCTTATGGCCCACGGTGACACCACGCCCAAGGGTAAGCTGGATACCGGAATCCGTATGCAGTACGGAGCCGTCCTGAACGTTGGACTCCGGCCCGATGGTGATCAGGTCATTGTCACCACGGATAACCACGTTGAACCACACACTGCTCTTGTCATGCAGCGCCACACTGCCAATCACGGTGGCGTTGTCAGCGATGAACTGTCCTTCTCCGATTAACTCGGGCTTGCGGTCCGCGAGCTGGTAAAGCATGTTGTCCTCTCCTGTTCCATCCCGCCGGATCAGTCCTGGCGGGGCTCAAGCACATCAATGCGGGCATCGTACACGGCATTCAGAAAGTCCACCAGAACCACCGCGGTCAGCCCCCAGATCTCGTAACCCTGCCAGCGATAGCAGGGGACGTAGTAGGTATCATCCAGGAACGGCAGCACATCGGTACGCTCACGACGATCCTCCAGCAGGAACTCCACCGGTACGTGGAAGATGCTTTCAATCTCGTGGGGGTTGGGGGTCAGCGGGTGGTCGGCGGGCACCACGCCAACGTATGGCGTTACCAGGATGCCATAGCGGGAGAGCACCTGGCTCAGCGGCGCGATCAACTGAACCTGGTCCGGTGGCAGACCGATTTCCTCGTGGGTCTCGCGAAGCGCGGTGTAGGCAAGGGACGGATCAGACGCGTCCCGTTTTCCCCCGGGGAAGGCCACCTGCCCCCGGTGAGTGGACAGATTTGACGACCGGAGGGTCAACAGGATCTCGGGGGAACCGGTATTATCCGTTACCGGCACCAGCACACTGGCTTCAGGATAGTCCATCGCCAATTGGTTCGGCGCATATCGGGCTAGCCTTTCCGTCAGTAATTCGCGCAAAATCTCTCTCCCGCGTCTTGGTATGGGACAAGGCACCGGACGAACGATACACTGGTGCCAGAACTCGACACAGTATACGGGGTAATCCATGAAATTCTGCAGTCATTGCGGCCATCCCGTCGAGAGCCGCATTCCCGCCGGGGACAACCGGCCACGTTACGTCTGCACACAGTGCCAGACCATCCACTACCAGAATCCGCGAATCGTGGCTGGCACGGTACCGGTGTGGGAAGGAAAGATACTGCTATGTCGCCGGGCCATTGAACCCCGTTACGGCTACTGGACGCTGCCGGCCGGCTTCATGGAGAACTCGGAAACCACGGAGGAAGCCGCCGCCCGGGAAACCCTTGAGGAGGCGATGGCGGACGTAAAACTGGCGGGGCTTTACACCATGATTCATGTGCCCCATATCGACCAGGTCCACATGTTCTACCTGGCCTACCTGACCGAGCCCCGATTCGGTGCCGGCGAGGAGTCCCTGGAAACGGACCTGTTCGACCTGGACCGCATTCCCTGGGACGAGATCTCCTTCCCGACGGTGCGGCGCACCCTGGAACACTTCGTGGAAGATGTTCAGCGCAACGAGTTCCCCCTTCGTATCAGTGACATCCGCCACCGTATGAAGAAACCCTCCGAGCCTCAGGAGCCCCCGGAACCTCAGAATTCCTCAAGCCGGTAGACCTCGTAAGCGGGCTCCTCGAACGGATGGGCCCGCTTCATCGCCGCCACCACCTCCCGTATGCAGTGATCCTCGCAGACCAGTTCCACCTTGTACTCATCCACCCTTTCCAGCTCACCATGCTGGCCCAGGTGCGGGTTACTGCCCTCCAGCGGGCGGAACTGTCCCTTGCCCAGGGTTTGCCAGGCACAGCTGTCGTAGTCGCCGATGCGACCGCCTCCGGCGGCAAACACAGCGGCTTTCGTGGTTTCCAGATCGGTCTCGGGGACAAAAAAGCAGAACTTGTACATGGCGCCCTATCCTCCTGCAAAAAGATGCTTTTCAAGCTTGATACGGCTTGACATCAGGGTCAACGGCGTCCTCTTAAAGGCCTCTGAGGTTACCCACAAAATCTGTGGATAACTTTGGGGATAGTTTTTGGGCAGAGGCCGCAAACCCCCGTCGTTACTGCCCTTGTGACAAATTGGCGACAAATCCACCTACAGAAAATTATCCTTTAATAACAACACCTTAAACGGTTAGGGCAAATACTATACGGTTTGATGTCATTTTGTACACCGGCTGGCCAGCTACCTAATTCCCATGTGCATAAAACCAATTCGTCAAGAAATTTTTTAGTTATAAAAGCACACAAACAGCTTGCAATCCCGGAGGTTAGCGGCACGTCCTGATAAACATGAAAAAACCGGTGACCAACTCCTCCAGGAAGGAATCAGACACCGGTTTCGTGTGCCTCGGGTTATGGGCTCAGGGCGTCATCCCAGCCACTTGCGGGCGTTGCGGAACATCCTCAGCCAAGGCCCTTCCTCACCCCAGTCATCCGGGTGCCAGGAGTACTGGGCGGTCCGGAAGACCCTTTCCGGGTGGGGCATCATGATGGTGACGCGGCCGTCCCGGCTGGTCACCCCGGTAATACCGCCTTCCGAACCATTTGGGTTGTACGGGTAGCGGGTGGTCTGCCGGCCGTGGTTGTCCACGTACCGCAGGGCCACCTGGCCTGAGCCATTGAGGGCCTCAAAGCCGGCCGGTGACGGGAACTCCGCGCGCCCTTCCCCATGGGCCACCGCAATCGGCATGCGCGAACCGGCCATGCCGGACAGGAACACCGACGGGGACTCCTGCACCTCGGCCATGACCAGCCGCGCCTCGAACTGCTCGGACTGGTTGCGGACGAAGTGCGGCCACCCTTCGGTGCCCGGGATCAACTCGTGGAGGTTGGACAGCATCTGGCAGCCATTGCACACGCCCAGGGCCAGGGTATCGTCGCGTTCGAAGAAGCCGGCAAACTGGTCCCGCACCCGGGAGTTGAACAGGATGGACTTGGCCCAGCCCTCGCCAGCCCCCAGCACATCGCCGTAGGAGAAGCCGCCACAGGCCACCAGGGAGCGGAAGCCATCCAGGGTAACCCGCCCGGAGAGCAAGTCACTCATGTGCACATCCACGGCCTCGAAGCCGGCACGGTCGAAGGCCGCCGCCATTTCCACCTGGCCATTGACACCCTGCTCCCGCAGTACGGCAACCCTGGGAGCCACTCCTTTATTGATGTAGGGCGCGGCCACATCCTCGGCGGGGTCAAAGGTGAGTTCGGCATGCAGCCCGGGGTCGTCAATGTCGAGCAGGTTGTCGAACTCTTCCCGGGCGCAGTTGGCGTTATCCCGCAGGCCCTGGATGCGGTAACTGGTTTCCGACCAGAGGCGCTGCAGTTCAACCCGGGGATGTTCGATCACCGCATGCCCCTCGAAGGTAAAGCGAACGTGATCGTCCTCGTTCAGGGTACCGACAACCGAAGTGTGCTCACCCAGGCCGGCTCCGGAAAACTGCTGGAGCACGAAGGGAGTGTCCTCACGGCGGACCTGGATGACCGCACCCAGTTCCTCGTTGAACAGCTCACGGGCAAACTGGCCGGATTCCTCCGCCAGGCCGTCCAGGCGGATATCAACACCGGTATGACCGGCGAAGGCCATCTCCGTCAGGGTGACGAACATGCCGCCGTCGGAACGGTCGTGATAAGCCAGGAGCTTGCCATCGCCATTCAGCCCCTGGATCACGGCGAAGAAGGCGTTGAGGTCTTCCGGGTCGTCCACGTCCGGCGCCACCGCGCCCATCTGGCCATAGACCTGCGCCAGGGCGGAGCCCCCCAGGCGATTCTGGCCAGCGGCCAGATCGATCAGGATCAGGTCGGTATCACCCTGGTCGGTCCTGAGCTGGGGCGTGAGGGTACGGGTGACGTCGGTCACCGGCGCAAAACCGCTGATAATCAGGGACAGGGGCGCGGTCACACTCTTCTGATCCTCGCCCTCTTCCCACACGGTCTTCATGGACATGGAATCCTTGCCCACGGGGATGGCAATGCCCAGGGCCGGGCACAGTTCCATGCCCACCGCGCGCACGGTTTCATAGAGGTTCTCATCCTCGCCGGGGTGACCCGCCGCCGCCATCCAGTTGGCGGACAGGCGGATATCGGACAGCTTGCCGATCGGGGCCGCCGCCAGGTTGGTAATTGCCTCGCCCACGGCCATACGACCGGAGGCCGGCGCATCGATACTGGCCACCGGAGTGCGCTCCCCCATGGCCATGGCCTCACCGGTGAGCACGTCGTAACTGGAGGCTGTTACGGCGACATCGGCCACCGGAACCTGCCACGGTCCCACCATCTGGTCCCGGGCCACCAGCCCGGTGATGGTGCGATCACCAATGGTGATCAGGAAGTTCTTGCTGCCGACACTGGGCAGCCTCAGGACGCGGCGGATGGCCTCGTCCAGATCCACCTGGGTGGAATCGAAGATCGGCTTGGTGAACGATGTCCGGGTCACACTGCGGTGCATGCGCGGCGGCTTGCCGAACAGTACATCCATGGGCAGGTCCACCGGGGAATCGTCATAATAGGCATCATCCAGGCTCAGGTGATGGCTTTCCGTGGCCTCGCCGATAACGGCATAGGGGCAGCGTTCGCGGCGGCAGATGGCGTCGAAGCGCTCCATGTTGTCCTCGGCCACGGCCAGCACGTAGCGCTCCTGGGACTCATTGCACCAGATTTCCAGCGGCGACATGCCGGGCTCGTCACTGGGAATGTCCCTGAGTTCGAACTTGCCACCCCGGCCACCGTCCTTGACCAGTTCCGGCATGGCATTGGACAGGCCGCCCGCCCCCACGTCGTGAATAAAGGCGATGGGGTTATCCCCGTCCAGTTGCCAGCAGCGGTCGATCACTTCCTGGCAGCGCCGTTCCATTTCCGGGTTACCCCGTTGCACGGAAGCGAAATCCAGGTTCTCGTTACTGGTGCCGGAATCCATGGAGGACGCCGCACCACCACCAAGGCCGATCAGCATGGAGGGGCCACCCAGCACGATCAGCCGCGCGCCCACGGGGATCTCCCCCTTCTCCACATGGTTCTCACGGATATTGCCCAGGCCGCCCGCAATCATGATGGGCTTGTGGTAACCGCGGACCTCGTCGCCGTCCGGCCCCGGCACCTTCTGTTCAAAGGTACGGAAATAGCCGGCCAGGTTGGGACGACCAAATTCATTGTTGAAGGAGGCGCCACCGATGGGCGCATCAATCATGATCTCCAGCGGGGAGGCGATGCGGTCCGGACGGCCATAGCCATCCTCCCAGGGCTGGAGGTCACCCGGGATCTCCAGGTTGGACACGGTGAACCCGGTCAGGCCCGCCTTGGGCTTGGAACCGCGACCGGTAGCGCCCTCGTCACGGATCTCACCACCGGCACCCGTGGCGGAACCGGCGAACGGTGAGATGGCCGTCGGGTGATTGTGGGTTTCCACCTTCATCAGGATATGAATGGGCTCGCGCACATACTGGTAGCGGGCGGTTTCCGGATCCGGGTAGAAACGGCCGCCGGTGGAGCCGCGAATCACCGAGGCGTTGTCCCGGTATGCCGATAGTACGCCCTCACTGCTCATCTCATGGGTATTGCGGATCATGGCGAACAGGGACTTCTGCTGCCCCTCGCCATCGATATCCCAGGAGGCATTGAAGATCTTGTGTCGACAGTGCTCGGAGTTGGCCTGGGCGAACATCATCAGTTCGACATCGGTGGGATCACGATCCAGGTCGTTGAAGGCATCCACCAGGTAGTCGATCTCGTCCTCCGCCAGGGCCAGGCCGAGGCGCTGGTTGGCATCCACCAGTGCGGGACGGCCACCGGTCAGGACCGGGATACGCTCCAGGGGGCGGGGTTCCTCACGATGGAACAGCAGTTCCGCACCGGCCATTTCATGGAACACGGTTTCCGTCATGCGGTCATGCAGCAGTGCCGCAATCGCCTGACGATCTTCCCGCCCCAGTTTCTTGTTCGCCTTCACGTAATAGGCGATGCCCCGCTCAATGCGGTTAACCTGGCGCAGCCCGCAATTACGGGCAATATCCGTGGCCTTGCTGGACCAGGGCGATACTGTGCCCGGCCGCGGCACCACCAGGAACAGGACACCATCCGGATCCCGCTGTTCAGCGCTGGGCCCATAGGTCAGCAGACGATCCAGCACCGCCTGCTCACCATCGCCAAGCTCCGCCTCGGCGTCCACGAAATGCATGAATTCCGCATAGATGCCACTGACACCCGCAACGGCTTCAGTCAGTTGCCCAAACAGTTTATCGGAGCGGAAGGGGGAAAGTGCGGGAGCGCCGCGGAGTTCCAGCATGGGTATAAACCTGTATCACGCGAACTTGGGGAAACCGGTGCGCCAGCCAGCAGGCCCAATCGGCCCTCTGACAACCAGGCAGGGCACCGTGTATGAACGGGCGCAATCATACTGGAAACTGGGCACGGGATACAGCAGTGCACACCAAACATGACGTTTACAGTCGTTAACCACAAAGCCGACTTCCGGATTTGACCTTTTTCGCTGCTCTGGGGGAAGATAATCCCATACTTCCCGGAGGTCATGAATTTGGGCCAACCCCGAATCTCAGGATACCCGCCCCTGTTCCCATCGGGCGCCATCCCCCTTTTACTGTTACTGGCTACCACGTTGCTGGGCGGCTGTTCACGCCCGGATACGCTGGCCACGGTGAAGGCGGAGGGCGTCCTGCATGTGATCACCCGCAATGCGCCCTCCATCTATTACAAGGACCGCGAAGGCTCCACGGGCTTCGACTACGAACTGGCGCAACGGTTTGCCGATCACCTGGGGGTTGAGCTGCGGGTCCGCCTGGTGGAAGGTAACAGCGAGATCCTGGACGTGCTCGACCAGGGCTATGCCCACATCGGATTTACTGGACTGTCCATGGCCCACGACTGGGACGGACGTTTCCGCACCCTGGCCAACGGCCTCAGTTCCGGCTCCGTGGTGATCTATCACCGGGGTCTGGAGGAGCAGTTCGACTCCGTCGAGGCACTGGCCGACCAGGACATCACCCTGCATACCGCAGCGGAAACCAACCACCCGCCACACCTGGAACAGCTTCAGGAACAGTTTCCCCAGCTCAACTACCGGGTCCATGACGGCCTGGATGCCGCCGGTATCCTGGAGCGGGTGGAGTCCGGCGAATTACCCGCCGCCGTTGTCGACGCCAACGAACTGGCCCTGAACCATGTGTTCTACCCCAATGTGAAGCGGGCATTCACCATGAGCGACCAGGAGCCGGTTGCCTGGCTGTTCCCCATCAGCAACGACGGTACCCTTTACCGTGAAGCCCGGGCGTTTTTCCGACAGATTGAGGAAGACGGTACCCTGGCGCACCTGAGAGAGCGCTTCTACGGCCACCTGGACCAGCTCGGCTATGTCGGTGCCCTCACCTTCGAGAAGCATGTCCTGGATCGCCTGCCGAAGTACATGGACACCTTCCGGGACTTTGGCCAGGAAACCGGAATTGACTGGCGACTGCTGGCCGCCATTGGCTATCAGGAATCCAACTGGCGGCGCAATGCGGTGTCACCCACCGGCGTACGCGGCCTGATGATGCTGACCCGCAACACCGCCGACCATATCGGCATCGACAACCGCCTGAACCCCGAGCAAAGCATCGAAGGCGGTGCCCGCTACTTCCGCCAGGTGCACCGGATGATCCCCGACCACGTCAACGAACCGGACCGGACCTGGTTCGCGCTGGCGTCCTACAACGTCGGCTTCGGTCACCTCGAGGATGCCCGCCGCCTGGCGGAATCCGCGGGGCGCAACCCGGACCGCTGGCTGGATGTAAAGGAGTTCCTGCCGCTGCTGTCACAGAAGGAATGGTATTCGAAGACCCGGCATGGCTACGCCCGGGGGCATGAACCGGTGCTCTACGTGCAGAACATACGCCGGTACTACGATGTCCTGTCCCGTCGCTTCGACCTGAAGGCGGACACCGAACCCACTGCGGTGGCGGATTCCAACACAGGCGAACTGACCCCGCCCAAAGAGCTCCTTGACTACCGGACGATCCGGGACCGGCCGGCGGACGAGCAGGAGACCTCACTGGTACTCCCCCGCGAAATGGGCTTACCCCCGCCGACACTCTAGATTTTCCGGGGAAGAACCTATTCCAGGGACTCCCTGACCACCTCCAGGGCCCGCTCGACCTGCTCACCGGAGAAACCACGGCGGGCCAGAAAGCCACCCTGCCGCTGGCGTTCCGCCCAGTCATCGGAGATATCCGTGAGCCCGAAGCGACGCTCCCGAAGCCGGATGGCCATATCCGCCCAGTGCTCATCCGACACCCCGGCCAATTCCGGTGGCGTGCCGCCCACACCCCGCTGCTGCAGATCCGCCTGGATCTTCAGGGGACCGTAACCCGCGTCCATGCGCTGGCGCACAAACACCTCGGCGAATCGATCATCGTCGAGCCATCCCCTGTCCTCGAAATCGTCCAGGACCGATTCGATAACGCTGTCGTCCACCCGCCGCTGGCGTAATTTCATGGTCAGTTCCAGCCGGCTGTGCTCACGACGGGCCAGCAGGCGCAATGCGGTTTCCGGCGCCTGCTCGTTGGGGTCCTTCTTTTTACCTGACTTTGCCATACAGACCCTTTCCGCAACCTGTTTCGAGAGGATAGACTATGCCACCTGCCTGAAAGCCGGGGGAAGCAGCCAACCACCCGTTCCGGAGCTTTGCCTTTCCGGCTTTCCCGATTCCCGCCACGCGACGCGCGCCCGGGAACATGAACGGGGACGTCCCCGCGAACTGACTGCCTGAAGGATACCGACATGGCCGCATTTTTCCAGAAACTCCTCAAGAAGCGCTCCACGTCAGCGACCGGACCGGACAGCAGCAGGCCAACACCCGCCAGGGATCGCCGGGAAGCGTCTCCCGGCAGCGGGGAATCGGCAGACAACAAGGGCCCCGAACAGTCCGCCATCGATAACCAGAGGGCGACACTGGCGGACAGCAGCACAACCCAGGAAACCCTGGCGGATCTGGCCATCAAGGGCCTGGCGGCGGACATCCGCCTTGAATCGGCGCAGCGGCTGACCGACGAATCGCTGCTGCAACAGGTCCAGAAAGCCGCCCGGGGCCGGGACAAGGGCGTTTACCAGCACGTTCGCGGGGTGCTCCAGGAATTGCGCCGCAATGAGAACGAGCAGCAGGCGACCCAGGATGCCCTGGCACGATTGGCCAGGGAGACCGAGGAACTGGCCAGGACCGGCGACACCAATCTCTACGAGGCCCGCACCCAGAAGCTGGAAAAACAGTGGCAGGCACTGGAGCCGACCGCCAGCAACGAACAGAAATCCCGGATACTGGCCGCGCTCCATGACTGCCGACAGCGAATTCGGGACCTGGAGCAGGAGCGCCAGGAGGAACAGCGCCACCACGACCAGAAGCAGCAACGGGATGAAACCCTGGCCCTGCTGCGGGAAACCCTCGACTCCCTTGCCGAGGAGGCCCCCACCACCAGCGCCCTGCCCTCCCTGGATGCACTGCAACGCACCCAGGAGAACCGGTGGCTGGAGGCCACCAGGGAGACCGAGGTCAGCCGGCAGGAACAGAAGCAGTACGAAAACCTGATGCAGTCCCTGCGGGGCGCCATCAGCGCCGTCCGTCGACTGGGTCAGCACCAGGAGGATATCGACACCCTGACCCACCAGGACAACCCGTCCGGCGAACAGATCCGCCCGGTGCTGGATCAGATTGAGTGGCCCGCTTACGTGGCACAACCAGCGGCGGTCAAACTCCTTGCCGAGAAGGCCCATATCAGGTCGGCGGAACCTGTTCCCGACAGTGGCGACGCCGATGCCAGGGAAAAGATCCTCGACCGCCTTGCCGCAGCCCTGGATAAGCTCGAAGACGCCCTGTCCGCCAACCAGCTCAAGGAATCACGGCAGCACCTCAAGCAGGCCCAGGGACTCCAGCGCCAGATCTCCGGTAAAGCGGCGAATCGCCACCGGGGACGACTGCAACGACTGACCGGCCAGGTTCGCGAGTTGGGAGACTGGCGGGGCTTTGCCACCGAGCCCAAGCAGGTTTCCCTGTGCGAACAGATGGAATATCTGGCGGAACAGCCCATGGACCCGGAGGCCAAGGCCACCCACATCCAGGCGCTGCAACAGGAATGGCGGGAGCTGGGTGGTTCCTCCAACCGCGATCTGTGGCAGCGTTTCCGCAAGGCGTCGGATCTGGCCTTCGAGCCCTGCAAGGCCTATTTCGAGGCCCGGTCCGACCTGAAGAAGGTGCATCTGCAAAAGCGCCACAGCATCTGTGAGGAACTGGCCCGTTACCTGGACGCCACGGACTGGAACCAGGTGGACTGGAAAGCCGCCGAACAGATCGAGAAAACCGCCCGCAAGGAGTGGCGACAGGCCTGGCCGGTGGAGTTCCGGGACAACCGCCAGGTCCAGAAGGAGTTCGATCGCCTGATGAACGACCTGGGCAGCCACCTGGACGAGGAACGCCGCCGTAACGAAGAGCTCAAACAGGACATCGTGGAACGTGCCCGGTCGCTGATCGAGCATTCGCCCCTGTCCGAGGCCATGAACGAAGCCAAGGCGCTGCAGAAACAATGGCAGGACATCGGTATCACCCGCCATCGGGAAGATCGCAAGCTGTGGAAGGCCTTCCGGGCCGCCTGCGACGGGATTTTTGCCCGCCGGGACGAGCAACGCCAGCGCCGCGAGCAGGAAACCAGTGAGTCGGATGAGGCGGCGGACCAGGCCCTCGCCCGGGCCCGGGATCTTCTCTCCCGGGAGGAACTGGATGAAACCTCTGCGGTCGAAGTGGTTCAGCAACTGGAATCCGCCGCCAGGACCCCGGTATCCGCCGGCAAGGGCAATGAGGTTCGCGGCACCGCGCAGGAACTGTCAAACCGGCTCCGACAGCATAGGCAACGGGCCAGCGTGCGACAATGGCTACAGTGGATAGAGCAGCGCCAGCAGGGCCAGCTATCCCCGGACGAGGTCCCCGGCCACTGGCAACAACTGCAGTCGGCGGCGGATCTGTCCGATGCCAGGGAACTGGTGGTACTGAGCGAAATCCTCAGCGGCAGCCCCTCTCCGGACGACGACCAGTCCCTGAGGATGGAACTGCAGGTCAGGCGACTCAGGGAAGGCTTCGGAGGTACGGCGTCCGACGTACAGGCCGACACCCTGGAGACCCTGGTGGCCTGCTGGTGCCTGGGCCTGCCCGATGAGTCACTGACGCCGGAACTGGCCAGCCGGCTCCGGCAGGCACTGGACAACGGGAGTTCCACATGATCCGACAGGCATCCTGGGGCATCTCAGCCAACGGGACCTGTGTCAGGTTATGGAGAGATTGTCATTACATCACCAACCCTCGCTGTGGTAACGGCCGTACCGGTTGCCTACAATGAAAATTATGGAGTGAGAGTCCGCCCTGAGTGCCGTTGACGGCTTCAGCGCTGATGCGAAAGCTCTACTGGAGCCGGCCATAGCCGTGATGCGTGCAGGCCTGACCTGCTTACGGAACCTTCAGCATCCGACCGGTATCCAGGGAGCCCGTACTAGCAGGTAACCAGATCTATGAAGACAGTACACAAGCCCGCAGTTTCCCGGGCCAGGAACCTTGCCATCGGTGTCCTGGTAGCCCTGCCCGTGGTAGGCATTGGCACGTCCC
Source organism: Marinobacter sp. OP 3.4 (assembly GCF_036224885.1). NCBI lineage: Bacteria > Pseudomonadati > Pseudomonadota > Gammaproteobacteria > Pseudomonadales > Marinobacteraceae > Marinobacter > Marinobacter sp. OP 3.4. The sequence goes on along the minus strand of NZ_JAVVLT010000001.1, from coordinate 9,471 downwards.
TCCAGGCCAGCGTCGAACGCAATGCCTACGAGGCGGTCTCTCCCACCATTGAACAGGCCCGGGCAAACATCCTGATCTCCCGGCAACTGCAGTTCACCCACTTCCGGGACCAGGCCATCGACGACGCCCTGGCGGAAGAGGTATTCAATGACTATCTGGACTACCTGGACGGCCAGCGCGTCTACCTGACCCAGGAAGATATCAAGTCGTTCCAGCCCCTCAAGTCGCAGATGGCCGCGGCCCTGCGTACCGGTCAGCTCCAGCCGGGCTTCCAGATCTATAACCGGGTCCAGACCCGTATCATCGAGCGCATGGACTATGCACTCGGTCTGCTGGAACGCGGAGTGGACCGATTCAATTTCGAGACGGACGACGAAATCCTGCTGGACCGCTCGGAGGCCGACTGGGAACCCGACCAGGCCGCCCTTGACCGGCTCTGGAACAAGCGTATCCGCAATGCCGTGCTGGGACAGCGCCTGAACGGCAGCACCGACGAGGAAATCGTCGAGGTTCTGACCCGCCGTTACGAGAGCCAGCGCAAACGTATCTCCCAGATGCGCAGCGAAGATGCCTTCCAGGCCTACATGAACGCCTTTACCGGCACCTGGGACCCGCATACCAACTATTTTTCGCCGCGCAACTCCGAGAACTTCAATATCAATATGAGCCTGTCCCTGGAGGGCATCGGCGCGGTGCTTCAGTCCGACAATGAATACACCAAGGTGGTACGCCTGGTACCGGGAGGTCCGGCAGCCCGCCAGGGGCAACTGGGCCCGGCGGACCGTATCGTCTCGGTCAAGCAGGACGACGAGGAACAGCCCACCAATGTAATCGGCTGGCGCCTGGACGAGGTGGTGGACCTGATCCGGGGCCCTCGCGGTTCCACCGTCACCCTGGAGGTAATTCCCGCCAATGCCAGTGATGAAACCGTCACCCGCACCATCGCCATCAAGCGGGATGAGGTGAAACTGGAAGAGCAGAGCGCCAAGAGCGAAGTCATTGAGCTGGACCGGGGCGGCGAAACCTATCGCATCGGGGTGATCGACATCCCCACCTTCTATGCGGATTTCCAGGCCATGCAACAGGGTGACCCGAACTACAAGAGCACCACCCGCGATGTGCGCAAACTGCTGGAAAAGCTGAAGGACGAGAACAACGTTGACGGTCTGGTGGTGGACCTGCGCAACAACGGCGGTGGCGCCCTGCACGAGGCCAACGACCTGGTGGGCCTGTTTATCGACCAGGGGCCGACGGTTCAGATCCGCAGTGCCGACAATCAGGTCCAGGTGCTGTCCGACCAGGACCCGAGCGTAGCCTGGGATGGCCCGATGGTGGTGCTGGTGAACCGCATGAGTGCCTCGGCCTCGGAAATCTTTGCCGGCGCCATCCAGGACTATGGCCGCGGCCTGGTCGTGGGCTCCCAAACCTTCGGCAAGGGCACGGTACAGGCAGTGCGCTCCCTGAACCATGGCCAGCTCAAGATCACCCAGTCCAAGTTCTATCGGGTGTCCGGCGGCTCCACACAGCACCGGGGCGTTATTCCGGATATCGAGATTCCGTCCCGCATCGATACCACCCGTATTGGCGAGGACGCCCTCGAACGGGCCCTGCCCTGGGACCAGATCGAATCTGTCCCCCACGCCCGCTATTTCGATTTCAGTTCCATGATCGACGAACTGCGTGACCGTCACGCCGACCGTTTCGACGATAGCCCGGAGTTCAGCCTGCTGCAGAAAGAGATCGACTTCCTGGCGGAGCAGCGCGAGACCACCATGGTCAGCCTCAACGAGGACGAGCGGCGCAGCTACCAGGAGCAACTGGAAAGCCGTCAGCTGGCCATTGCCAACGCCCGCCGTGAACTCAAGGGCGACGAGCCGTTTGAAGACTTCAAGGCCATGGAAGAGCACCAGGAACAGCAGGCGGCCGCCGCCCCCGGTGACGAGGACGAACTGGACTTCATCGTCCGGGAAGGAGGTCACATCATGGCCGACATGCTGGAACTGGACCGTCGCATGGCCACCATCCTGCCCGCCGGGACGGTGACCGCGAAGGCGGAATAAGCGCCCCGCCACCGGGATAGAAAAAAGCCGGCACTTCCTTCGAAGTTGCCGGCTTTTTTGTGCCGCAGCAGAGGTCTGATGGGAACTCAGACGCTCACTATCCGTCAAACAGCCCGTGCATGCCGGTCATTTCCGGCGTGTGGACAACGCCTCGTTCGGTCACGATAAGATCAATCAGGTCCGCTGGTGTCACATCGAACACCGGATTGAAGGCAGTGGTGTCCTCCGGCGCAATCCGAATACTGCCAAGCCGGCAGATCTCGTCCCCGTCGCGTTCCTCAATCGGGATATCCCGGCCACTTTCCAGTGACATGTCCACCGTGCTCGAGGGGGCGACCACCATAAACCGGACCTTGTGATGCCGCGCCAGCACTGCCAGGCCATAGGTACCGATCTTGTTGGCCACGTCACCATTGGCGGCGATGCGATCGGCACCGACGATCACCCATTTCACATCGCCCCTGGCCATGATGGCGGCCGCGGCGCCGTCCGCGTTGAGGGTCACCGGAATGCCGTCCCGGGCCAGCTCCCAGGCCGTCAGCCGCGCGCCCTGCAGCCAGGGCCTGGTTTCATCGGCATAGACCCGTTTCAGCAGATGCTCCTTGTGCAGCTTCCTTACCACCCCGAGGGCGGTGCCATAGCCGCCAGTGGCCAGGGCCCCGGTATTGCAGTGAGTCAGTACCGAGCAGGGCTTTTCCAGCTCCATGGCCTCCAGGGCCAGATCCGCCATGGCCACATTGGCGGCCAGGTCCTCCCGGTGAATCGTCACGGCGGCGTCGGCCAGCCGGGATACCGCATCCGTGCGGGACTGGCACTGATCCAGCACGTCGCCCATCCGCTCCAGCGCCCAGAACAGGTTGACGGCAGTGGGCCTGGACGTTGCCAGTTGATCAATGGCCGTGCGAATTTCCCGTTTCCAGGTTTTATTGTCCGCTCCACGTGCCGCCAGGGCCACGCCGTAGGCCGCGCTGATACCGATCGCCGGCGCCCCGCGCACCGCCATATCACGGATGGCCTGGGCCACACCCGCAGCTCCCTCGATGGTCAGCCAATGCTCCTCGACCGGCAGCCGACGCTGGTCCAGGAGCTGGAGCCCGTGGCCCAGCCAGTGGATCGCAACGGTGTCAGGGTCGGCTTTCTGGTGATCCACACCGGGGGACTGTCTGGTCATCGTCGGCTCCTTGGCTGGCTGCGTTTTGACTCGACCGTTATACTCTGCCCTTCAAGACAAACCAAGACCCGGGGAGTTTCCGGAAACGCTCCCGAACCCGGGACGGTATTCAGATAACCCCCCATCACTGGAGTGACAGGCCCGATCCATGACCGCCGACACCATCATTGCCGCCGATATCCGCATCAATGCCCGCTGGCTTATACCGGTTGAGCCCCTGGGTGACGTGCTGGAGCACCAGGCGGTCATGGTACTGGGCGACCGGATCGAGGCCATCGTTCCCCAGGCGGACGCCGACCATGCCTACCGGGCCCGGGAGGTCATCGACCTGCCCCACCATGTGGTCATGCCAGGGCTGATCAACATGCATGGGCACGCCGCCATGTCCCTGTTCCGGGGCCTGGCGGACGACCTGCCGCTGATGACCTGGCTCAACGAGCATATATGGCCCGCCGAGGGTAAGTTTGTCAGCGACCGCTTCATCGCCGACGGCACGCAACTGGCCATGGCGGAAATGCTGCGCACCGGCACCACCTGTTTCTCGGATATGTACTTCTTCCCGGAGGTTGCCGCCCAGATGGCCCGGGATGCGGGCATGCGGGCACAGATCTGCTTCCCGCTGATGGAGATGCCCACGCCCTGGGGCAGTGGTCCGGCGGAGTACCTGGACAAGGGGGCCGCCCTGCTGGATGAATGGAAGGATGATCCCTGGGTGCGCATCGGCATCGGCCCCCATGCACCCTACACCGTCGCGGACAGCACCCTCACCAGTGCGCTGGCGCTGCAACAGGACACCGGCGCCGCCATCCAGATCCACCTGCACGAAACCGCCTTCGAAGTGGAAGAGGCGTTCCGCCAGAACGGCCAGCGACCGGTGGCCCGCCTGCGGGACCTGGGCATCCTGAACGGCAATACCCAGTGCGTTCACATGACCACCCTGAATGAACAGGACCTGGCCACGGTGGCGGAGACTGGTGTACATATCGTCCATTGCCCGGAGTCCAACCTCAAGCTGGCCAGTGGCTTCTGCCCGGTACACACCCTCCAGCAGGGGGGCAGCAACGTCACCATCGGCACCGATGGTGCCGCCAGCAACAATGACCTGGACCTGTTTGGTGAGCTGTCCACCGCCGCCATGCTGGCCAAGGCGGTGTCCGGCGATGCCGCTGCCCTGGGCGCACACCAGGCCCTGGCCATGGCCACCATCAACGGCGCCCGCGCCCTCGGCCGCGACCATGAAATCGGTTCCCTGAAGGTGGGCAAACAGGCGGACCTGATCGCGGTGGACCTAAGCGATCCGTTCCTTCAGCCGGTCTACGATCCCGCCTCTCATCTTGCCTACAGCAATCATGGCCGACAGGTAAGCCATAGCTGGATTGCCGGCGTACCCCAGTTACAGGACGGCCGCCTGACCCGTATCGACGTGCCGGACCTGATGCTGCGGGTACAGGAATGGCATAATCGCATCGCATCCGCGGACAAGCACTGATCCTGCCGGCACCCGCCGGGTGTCGGCCTTACTTTCCAGGCCCATGACCATGAACAGACCCAACGTAGACCAGGACGAAATCGCCAAGTTCGAGGCCCTTGCCAGCCGCTGGTGGGACCCGACCAGCGAGTTCCGCCCCTTGCACGACATCAATCCATTGCGGCTGAACTACATTGATGAGCGCACCCCACTGGCGGAACGCCGGGTAGTGGATGTGGGCTGTGGCGGCGGCCTGCTTTCCGAAGGCATGGCGCGCCGGGGCGCCACCGTGACCGGCATCGACATGGGCGAGGCGCCGCTCGCCGTGGCTCGCCTGCACGGCCTGGAATCCGGGGTCCAGGTGGACTACCGGCAGATCACGGTGGAGGAACTGGCCGCCGATCCGGAGCATGAAGGGCAGTACGATATTGTCACCTGCCTGGAGATGCTGGAACACGTCCCCGAACCGGCCTCGGTGATCCAGGCCTGCGCCCGCCTGCTCAAGCCAGGTGGTGACCTCTATGTGTCCACCATCAACCGCAATCCCAAGTCATTCCTGTTCGCCATTGTGGGCGCGGAATACCTGTTGCGGATGCTGCCCAAGGGCACCCACGAGTGGAACAAGTTCATCCGGCCGTCGGAAATGTCCGGGTACCTGCGCCAGGCCGGGCTTGAGATCCACGACCTGACCGGTATGACCTACAATCCGGTCACCAGGATCTACAAGCTGGGCCGGGATGTGGACGTGAACTACCTGATGCACGCCCGCAAGCCCACGGAGGCCTGACCATGCCCAGGCCCCTGCCGAAACCACCGTCCACGGTGCTGTTCGACCTGGACGGCACGCTGATCGACACCGCCCCGGACTTTATCCGCGTCCTCAACAAACTGAGGCAGGAAAACGAACTGGCCCCCCTGCCCGCGGACGGTATCCGCCCCCATGTGTCCGATGGCGCCCGTGCCATGATCCGTCTGGGCTTCGGACTGGAGCCGGAAGACCCGGACTACCGGGACCGCCACGCCCGCTTCCTGGATCTCTACGAGGCCGGCATCTGCGAGGAAACCGAGCTGTTTTCCGGCATGGACCGGCTGCTGACGGCCCTTGAGGATGCCGGCGTGCCCTGGGGCATCGTCACCAACAAGCCAGTACGATTCGCCACACCGCTGCTGTCGGCGCTCGCCCTGGACCATCGCTGTGGTGCCCTGATCTGCCCGGACCACGTCAGTAACCGCAAGCCCGACCCCGAAGGCCTCCACATGGCCTGCCGGCAGATGGGAGCCGATCCGGATCGCGGTATCTACGTAGGCGACCACGCCCGCGATATCGAAGCCGGCCGCAACGCCGGAATGGTCACGGTTGCCGTGCGCTATGGCTACATCGTCAACCCCGACGAGGTTGATCTGTGGCAGGCCGACCATACCGTGGATACCGTCGACGAGCTGGTAAAGCTGTTACAATAACGCCTGCCAGCGCACGCTGGCTTCCGAATCATCCAGGACACCGAGCAGGAGCATGCCGCCTATGTCGGACAACCCCATGCACACCTACCAGGCCCCGGAAGGCCTGCTGAAGGATCGCATCATCCTGGTCACCGGAGCGGGTGACGGCATCGGCCGTGTGGCCGCCAGGACTTACGCCGCCCACGGTGCCACCGTGATCCTGCTGGGGCGCACGATTTCCAAACTGGAGTCCGTCTACGACGAGATCGAGGCCGCCGGCCATCCCCAGCCCGCGATTGTCCCGCTGAATCTGGAAGGCGCGGCAGTCAAGGACTATGAGGAAATGGCCATGACCATCGAGGACAACTTCGGTCGCCTCGACGGTCTGCTCCACAACGCCGGCATCCTCGGCAGCCGCAGCCCCATCGAACTCTACGACCCGGAAATCTGGAACAAGGTGCTGCACGTCAATACCACCGCCCCCTTCCTGCTGACCCGGGCCCTTATCCCGCTGTTGCGGGTGTCCGACGACGCCTCGGTCATCTTCACCTCCTCCGGGGTGGGCCGGAAGGCCAAGGCCTACTGGGGCGCCTACGCGGTCTCCAAGTTCGCCCTGGAAGGGCTCAGCGAGATGCTGGCCGATGAGCTGGACGACGACCGCCACAATGTTCGCGTGAACAGCCTGAACCCGGGGGCCACGCGCACCAACATGCGGGCCCACGCCTACCCGGCGGAAGACCCCATGGGTAACCCGGCGCCGGAAGACCTGATGCCCAGCTACCTGTACCTGATGGGGCCGGACAGCAAGGGCGTTAACGGTCAGCAACTGGATGCCCAGGTGAAGAAGTAATGCAACTGACGTTCTTCACCACCAGCCAGTGCCATCTGTGTGAACTGGCGGAAAACCTGCTGGTCCACACCCCGATGCCGGAGCCGATACCGGTGGAAGCGGTGGACATTGCCTCGTCCGAGGAACTGGTGGAGCGCTACGGTACCCGCATACCGGTGCTGCGCCGGGAGGACACCGGAGCGGAGCTGGGCTGGCCCTTTACCCGGGACGACCTGCTGGATTTCCTGGCCCCGCCATCGAAGACGCCGTCATCAGGCCAACTGCATTGAGGATTTGCTGTCATGCTAATGGTTGTATCCCCTGCCAAGAACCTGGACTACGAAAGCCCGCTGCCCACGGATAAGTACACCCAGCCGGACTTCCTGGACGATGCCTGTGAACTGATTGACCAGCTCAAGGCGCTGGAACCCCACCAGGTCAGCAACCTGATGGGCATCAGCGACAAGCTGGGCCAGCTCAACGCCGAGCGTTACCAGCAGTGGCATACACCGTTTACCCCGGAGAATGCCCGTCCCGCCGTGCTGGCCTTCAATGGCGATGTCTACACCGGGCTGGCAGCCCAGGACTTCAGTGACAGTGAGTTCGAGGTGGCCCAGAAGCGCCTGCGTATCCTGTCCGGGCTCTACGGCATCCTGCGCCCGCTGGACCTGATGCAGCCTTACCGGCTGGAGATGGGCACAAAATTCCAGAACCGGCGGGGCAAGGACCTTTACGAGTTCTGGGGCAACACCATCACCGATGCCCTGAACCGGGAGCTGGAGGCGGACGATGGCGTACTCGTGAACTTGGCATCCAACGAGTACTTCAAGAGCGTGAAAAAGAAACAGCTCAATGCCCGACTCATCACGCCCCAGTTCAAGGACTGGAAGAACGGGCAGTACAAGATGATCAGTTTCTACGCCAAGAAGGCCCGCGGCCTGATGGCCCGCTACGCCATTACCAATGGCATCACCCAGGCCGATGACCTGAAAGGCTTCGACCTGGCCGGCTATCGCTTCAGTGAGAAACAATCCTCCCGCGATAACTGGACATTCCTGCGCGACGAGCAATAACCCCGGGAGGCTGCACACAGGGCCTGCGGGCCCTGTCCGGAACTCCTCCAACAACAACGCCGCCGGTCCGCACCCTACCCGTCCCTGGCCGTTCGCCAGGGCTACGGGCATGACTTGTTGAACTGAACTCCGACGGAGCGTTGCATGAACGAAGCACTCTTCTCTGAACTCGCCCTCTACGTCTGCCTGACTGCACTGATTGTCTGGATGGGCTTTATCGTGTGGGACCTGGCAAAGAAGTCGAAGGCGGGCCGTTTTGGTACCATTGCGCTCTTTACCGTACTGGGCGCCGGCGTGCTGGGCTTTATCATAAAGACCGTTCTGGTCGAGGTGATGCAGATCTGACCTCTGGCCGCTACCCCGTCCGATATCTCCGATAACCCTGAAAACAACGCAAGGATCCGACTCCATGTGGTTTCGCAATGCCCGCGTATTCCGCTTTACCAAGCCATTTGATATCACTCCGGAAGAACTGGAAGAAAAGCTGGCCGCTGACGCCTTCAAGCCCTGTGGTCCCCAGGAAACCACCCGCCACGGCTGGGTTTCACCCCTGGGCATGAACAGCGAGATGCTGGTACACAGCGCTGGCGGCTATCACCTGGTGGCCCTGCGCAAGGAGGAAAAGTTACTGCCGGGTCCTGTAGTGAAGGAGTTGGTGGATGAGAAGGCGGAAGTCATCGAGCAGGAGCAGGGCCGCAAGCTCCGCAAGAAGGAGAAGGACGAGCTGAAGGAAGAGGTGATGCTGGAGATGCTGCCCCGCGCGTTCTCCCGTAATCGCCGCAGCTACGCTTACCTGGCCCCGGCGGACGGTGTGCTGGTGGTGGATGCCGGCTCGGCCAAGCAGGCGGAGGACCTGGCATCGGCCCTGCGGCAGAGCCTGGGCTCGCTGCCGGTTCGCCCGCCGGCCCTGGAGCAGGCGCCGGCGTTCACGTTTACCGGCTGGCTGAATGAGTCCATTGATTTGCCCGGCGCCATCGAGTTGGGCACGGAATGCGAGCTGAAGGATCCGTCGGAGGATGGCGGTGTGGTTCGCTGCAAGGGACTGGATTTGCGGGCGGACGAGATCCAGAACCATCTGGAGGCGGGCATGCAGGTGACCAAGCTGTCCCTGACGTGGGATGAGAATGTGTCGTTCGTGCTGGATGAGGAGTTTGGTATTCGCCGGCTGAAGTTTGGTGAGACTCTGCAGGAGAAGCTGGACGAGGTGGATTCTGATGATGCCGCTGCCAAGTTTGATGCGGCTTTTTCGCTGATGACCCTGGAGCTGGCCCGATTGATTCCCGGGTTGTTGGAAGCCCTTGGGGGTGAGGACCGTTCGGCTATCGTCGAAGACTAGTTGTCTGATGCTTGGGTGTAGGGGCGCGGGCAGGAGGCTCTTTCCGGGACACGCCGTGAATCCATCCATGGAGGCTCTTCAAAAACGTCCCTGT